>JAEYRQ010000186.1 GCA_023435545.1 Pseudomonadota bacterium
GCCGAAACCTCCGCGAATGCCCGCCACCCCGCCGCCCGCGCCAAGGGCGGCGACCGCGATACGGCCACCCGCTCGCGAACCGGCGCTCCCCCCGCTGGACCGGAAGCTGACCCGTCGCATCGGCCGCGGCACACGCGCAGTCGATGCGTCCATCGATCTGCACGGACTGACCCAGCAGGAGGCGCACCACCGCCTGCTCGCATTCCTCAAGGGTGCGCGTGCCGCCGGCCACAAGCTGGTGCTGGTCGTGACCGGCAAGGGGGAGGCAGAACCGCTCGCCGACTGGTGGGCGGAAGGCAGCCGGGGCGTGCTGCGCCGCGCCGTGCCGGAGTGGCTGGCGACGCCCGCCTTCCGCCCGCTGGTGGTGGGATTCGAGCGCGCGCACCGGCATCGCGGCGGCGAGGGCGCGATCTATGTCCAGCTTCGCCGCTCGGACCGCGAGCGCAGCCGATGACGCCGTTCGGCGCCAGGCTGAGGGCGCTGCGCCAGGCCCGCGGGGTGACCCTGTCGCGCATGGCCGCTGATCTCGACGTCTCGCCGGCCTATCTCTCCGCCCTCGAGCATGGCCGGCGCGGCAGACCGCCCTTCGCCTTCGTGCAGCGGGTGATCGTCTACTTCAACGTCATCTGGGACGACGCGGAGGAGCTGGCGCGACTGGCCGAATTGTCGCATCCGCGTGTCGTCGTAGATACCTCCGGCCTGTCGCCCGAGGCGACCGAACTCGCCAACCGCCTCGCCCGCGACATCTCCAGACTGACCCGCGAGCAGGCCTCCGACCTGCTCCAGCGCGTGAAACGCGAGGTCGAGGGGCGGTGAAGGGCTGGCGCGTCGCCCGACAGCTCGCACCAACCTCGCTTCAGCCACGCCGGTGCGCCCCGGACTCGATCCGGGGACCAGCCGGCAGCGCCGATTCCTCGACCGTCCAGGGTCCCGGCGCCGATGGCTTGGTCCCGGGTCAGGCCCGGGACGTGCGTCCAGGATGTGGCATCCGGCCGGGATGACGCCGGTGGACGGAAGATCGACGGGTGCTACAGCACGTAGCGGCTGAGATCGGCGTTCTTCGCCAGGTCCCCGATGTGCTTCTGCACGTAGGCGCGGTCGACCACCACCGTCTGGCCGCTGCGGTCGGTGGCTTCGTAGGAGATCTCGTCGAGCACCCGCTCCATTACCGTCTGCAGGCGCCGCGCGCCGATGTTCTCGACCGCCGCGTTCACCTCGACGGCGATATGGGCGATCTCCTCGATGGCGTCGTCGGTGATCTCCAGGCTGACGCCTTCGGTGCCCATCAAGGCGACATACTGCTTGATCAGGTTGGCCTCGGTCTCGGTGAGGATGCGGCGGAAGTCCTCCTCGGTCAGCGCCCTCAGCTCCACGCGGATCGGCAGGCGGCCCTGCAGTTCGGGCAAGAGGTCCGAGGGCTTGGCCACATGGAAGGCGCCCGAGGCGATGAACAGGATGTGGTCGGTCTTCACAGGCCCGTGCTTGGTCGACACGGTGGTGCCCTCGATCAGCGGCAGCAGGTCGCGCTGCACGCCCTCGCGGCTGACATCGGCGCCCATCCGCTCGGAGCGGGCGGTGATCTTGTCGATCTCGTCGAGGAACACGATGCCGTGGTTCTCGGTCAGCCGGATCGCCTCCTGCACCACCTTCTCGTCGTCGAGCAGCTTGTCGGATTCCTCGGCGATCAAGAGCTCGTAGGATTCACGGACGCTGACCCGGCGCGGCTTGGTCTGGCCGCCGAACGCCTTGCCCAGCATGTCGCCGAGATTGATCATGCCAACGGATGCCCCCGGCATGCCCGGCACGTCGAACTGCGGCATCGACAGGCTGGTCGGGCGCAATTCGATCTCGATCTCCTTGTCGTCGAGTTCGCCGGCCCTCAGCTTGCGGCGGAAGGATTCGCGCGTCTGCGGGCCGGCGCCGGGACCGACCAGCGCGTTCAGCACGCGCTCCTCGGCGCCCAGATGCGCCTTTGCTTCCACCTCCTTGCGGCGGCGGGCCCGCACCAGCCCGATGGCGGACTCGAGCAGGTCGCGGACGATCTGTTCGACGTCCCGGCCGACATAGCCGACCTCGGTGAACTTCGTCGCCTCGACCTTGATGAACGGCGCGTCGGCGAGCTTGGCCAGCCGGCGCGAGATCTCGGTCTTGCCGACGCCGGTCGGCCCGATCATCAGGATGTTCTTCGGCAGAACCTCCTCGCGCAGCGTCTCGTCGAGCTGTTGGCGGCGCCAGCGGTTGCGGAGCGCAATGGCGACCGCGCGCTTGGCGTCGCGCTGGCCGACGATATAGCGGTCGAGTTCGGAAACGATCTCGCGGGGGGAGAAATCGGTCATGTCGCCTCGTTGGCGTTGGGATCGTACTGCATGATCAGCGTGTCGCCGGTCCGGCCCTGAAGATGAGGGACCGGCCGGAATCCGGCCTTGGAATAGGCCCGCACCGCCCGCGCGTTGGCGAGGTCCGGGTCGATGATGATCGTCGCGTAGCCCTGTACGAACAGGCCGCGCGCAAATCCTGCGAGCGCCGCCGAGCCGATGCCCTGCGACAGCAGGTCTTCCTCGCCGATCGACAGATCGACGCCGACCGCGTCGGCGGGAAGCTCCCCGAGCCACGGATGGTCGGCAATCCAGGTCTCGTTCTGGTGGTGGCCGATGAACCAGCACTGGATGTAGCCGACCGGCCTGCCGTCAAGGGAGATGATGAACGGCCTCGTGGTGTCGCGGCCTTCCACCATGTCGCGGATGTAGCCGAACTCCTCCTCCGGGTCGCCCCACCACTCGCGGACATGCGGTGCTTCCAGCCAGGCGCGCATCAGCCCGTAATGCTCAGGACCGAGCGGCAGGAACTCCATCAGTTCCGTCTCAGTCTGCATCGAGCGCTTCGACGATGATCCGGTCGTTGGTGTAGATGCAGATCTCTGCCGCAATCGCCATCGCCTTGCGGGCGATCGCCTCTGCATCGAGATCGCTGTCGGCCAGCGCCCGGGCCGCGGCCAGCGCGTAGTTGCCGCCCGACCCGATCGCCGCCAGCCCGTTCTCCGGCTCCAGCACGTCGCCATTGCCGGTGACGACCAGGCTCACATCCTTGTCGGCGACGATCATCTTCGCCTGCAGGTGCCGGAGATAGCGGTCGGTACGCCAGTCCTTGGCGAGCTCGACGGCGGCACGCATCAGGTTGCCCGGATACTGTTCGAGCTTCTTCTCCAGCCGCTCGAACAGGGTGAAGGCATCCGCCGTCGCCCCGGCGAAGCCGGAGATCACGTCGCCGCCGCCGATCCGGCGGACCTTGCGCGCGGTGAGCTTCATCACCGTGTCGCCGACCGACACCTGTCCGTCGCCGGCGATCACCACCTTATCCCCCTTGCGCACCGACAGGATCGTCGTCGCGTGCCATTGGGCGTTGTTCTGGCTGGAACTCATGGGCACTCCTGCGGCCGGGGAAGGCCCCGGACGGGGCTGGCCGCCCGCTCATGTATGCGCTTCAGGCGGCGATTCAACGAGCGCGTGCCGGATCGGCCCGGACCGCGAGGGTCTGACAGCAGGGGTTTGGCTGGTATCGCGGGCGCGTGCCTGATACAACCCGCCACCTGTCTGAAAGAAGCAAGCCGACCCATGAGCCCCGCCAAGAGCCCAGCAAAGGGCAAGGCCCGCGAAGCCAAGGTGTCCCGCAAGACCGCGGAGACCGACGTGACGGTCGCCGTCGCCGTCGACGGCGGGGGTCGCGCCGACATCTCCACCGGGATCGGCTTCCTCGATCACATGCTGGAACTGCTCGCCCGCCATTCGCTGATCGACATCGAGGTGAAGGCCAAGGGCGATCTTCACGTCGACATGCACCACACCGCCGAGGATGTCGGCATCGTGCTCGGCCAGGCGCTTCGCGAGGCGCTCGGCGAGCGGCGCGGTATCGTCCGCTACGGCAGCGCTTATCTGCCGATGGACGAGACGCTGAGCCGGGTCTCCCTCGACCTCTCAGGCCGGCCGTTCCTCGTCTGGAAGGCATCCTTCCCGACCCAGAAGGTCGGCGACCTCGACACCGCACTGTTCCGCGAGTGGTTCCCGGCCTTCGCCCAGAACGCGGGGATCACGCTGCATGCCGAATGCCTCTACGGCGAGAATTCGCACCACATCGCCGAGAGCCTATTCAAGGGTCTGGCCCGCGCGCTCAGGCAGGCGGTGGCGGTCGATCCGCGCGAGGGTGGCCGGGTTCCCTCGACCAAGGGATCGCTGAAGGGCTAGGATGCGGCGATGAAGGTGTTCACCGTGCACGAGCCGCCGACGCCCGGAGAGGGCTCCAGCCGCTTCGACCAGATCGCCTTCGTCAAGGAAGGGTTCTCCTGGCCGGCGCTGTTCTTCCCCTTCATCTGGGTGCTGTGGCACCGGATGTGGTGGGTGCTGCTCGGCTGGCTGGCTGTGGCGGTCGCGACGACGCTTGTCGCCGAACTCGTGCCGGAGACCGACACCGCCGTCGGCGTGTTCTCGGTGCTGTTCACCCTCTGGTTCGCGCTGGAGGCGAACGGCCTCAGGCGCTGGAGCCTGGAGCAGAAGGGTTGGCGGATGGTGGGCGTTGCCGCCGGCCGCGACATCGTCGAGGCAGAGCAGTCCTACTTCCGGCGGCACGAGCAGGGTCTGCGGACGACCGGCCCGGCACAGGCCCGGGTTCCGGCGGTCCGGCCGAATGCCCCCGCCAGGGGCGGCAGCGTGGCCGAGCCGGTGATCGGCGTCTTTCCGCACGCCAACTGAAGACTGAAACGTTCATGCGCATCGCCATCATCGACTACGGCTCCGGCAATTTGCGCTCGGCCGAGAAGGCTTTCGAGCGCGCCGCGCGCGAGCGCGACCTCTCCTCCGAGATCCGCGTGACCGACGATCCCGAGATCGTCCGCCGCTCCGACCGAATCGTGCTGCCCGGGGTCGGCGCCTTCGCAGACTGCCGGCGGGGCCTCGAGCGGGTCGAGGGCCTGGGCGAAGCGGTCGTCGAGATGGTCGAGGAGAAGGGCCGCCCGTTCCTCGGCATTTGCGTCGGCATGCAGCTGATGGCCGAGCGCGGCCTCGAGTACGAGACCTCCGAGGGGTTCGGCTGGATCGCCGGCGACGTGGTGAAGGTCGATCCGTCCGACCCGGCGCTGAAGATCCCGCATATGGGCTGGAACACGCTGAACCTGCGCGCCGAACATCCGCTGCTGGCCGGCATTCCGACCGGCGATGACGGCCTGCACGCCTATTTCGTCCACTCCTACCACCTCGCCGCCGCCGACCCAGGCGACGTCGTCGCCGAGGCCGACTATGGTGGGCCGGTCACTGCCTTCGTCGCGCGCGGCAATGTGGCCGGCACCCAGTTCCACCCGGAGAAGAGCCAGAAGCTCGGCCTCGCGCTGATCGGGAATTTCCTCAAGTGGGCGCCGTGATGCGAAGATCGGCCAAGACCACCCTCCCCTGCAG
>JAEYRQ010000370.1 GCA_023435545.1 Pseudomonadota bacterium
GTGCGGATCTCGCGCTCGCGTGAACGCTCGGATCGCGGCGACGTGAACACCCGGATCGCCGACGTGAACACCCAGATCGCCGGCATGTGAACACCGAGATCGCGGCGTGAACGCCGGGATCGCGCACGTGAACACCGAGATCGCCGGCGTGAACGCCGGGATCGCGCGCGTGAACGGCGAGATCGCCGACGTGAACACCGGGATCGCCGACGTGGACGGCGAGATCGCGACCCCGGAAGGATCGCGGTCGAGACGGTGACGCAGCTCGTCGCGCCGAACATCCCGCGCGGTCCGAAGGGAGCGCGAGGGATCGATGGAGCGACTGCCGATGAGCAAGACGAGAGAGATTCTGCGGCTGAGCTGGGCGCTGGGGCTGAGCGTCCGCGAGGTGGCTCGCGCGACGTCGGCGAGCACCGGCGTGGTGAGCAAGACGGCGAATCGCGCGAAGAACGCGGGGCTGAGCTGGGCGGACGTCGAAGCGCTCGATGACGCGGAGCTCGAGCGACGGCTCTACGGCGGACCGAAGTTCACGCGCGTCGATCGGGCGGAGCCGGACCCGGTCTGGATCCATCGCGAGCTGCGGCGCGCGGGCGTGACGCTCGAGCTGCTGCACCTCGAGTATCTCGCGGCGCATCCGGACGGCTATCGGTACACGGCGTTCTGCGAACGCTACCGCACCTGGCACGCGCGCCAGGGCATCGTGATGCGCCAGGTCCACCAGGCCGGCGAGAAGGGCTTCGTCGACTACTCCGGGAAGAAGCCGCGCTTCTACGACCCGCTGACGGGAGAGGAGATCGAGGTCGAGCTCTTCGTCGCGGTGCTCGGCGCGTCGAACTACACGTTCGCGACGACGACGCGCACGCAGCGCGTGGCGGACTTCGTGTCGTCGCACGTGAAGGCGTACGAGTACTTCGGCGGCGTGCCGCGGATCACCGTGCCCGATCAGCTGCGGAGCGCGGTGTCGGTGCCGAGCCGGTACGAGCCGACGATCAATCGCACGTACGCCGAGCTCGGGCGGCACTACGAGACCGCGATCGTGCCGGCGCGTCCGGGTAAGGCGCGCGACAAGGCGAAGGTCGAAGTCGGCGTGCAGGTCGCGCAGCGATGGATCGTCGCGCGGCTCCGGAACGAGAAGTTCTTCTCGCACGAGGCTCTGAACGCGCGGATCGCCGAGCTGCTCGAAGACCTGAACGCGCGGCCGATGAAGCGGATGGGCGGTGTGAGCCGTCGCGATCTCTTCGATCGCTACGAGCGCGCCGCCCTGAAGCCGCTGCCGACGGACCGCTACGAGATCAGCGAGTGGCAGCGCGCGACGGTCGAGCTCGACTACCACGTGCGCGTCGACGATCACCACTACTCGGTCCCGTACTCGCTCTGCCGCGACGAGGTCGAGGTGCGGAAGACCGCGACGACTATCGAGGTCTTCCATCGCGGCGCACGCGTCGCATCGCACGTGAGGAGTCACGCGAAGTACGCGAAGACGACGAGCCCCGATCACATGCCGCCGTCGCACCGCGCGCATGCCGACGCGGAGGGCGACGTGATCGCGTGGGCCGCCAGCGTCGGTCCGATGTGCTCGGCGATGGTCGCGCGCATCCTGACGGCGAACCCGTACCGGGACGCGGCGGTGCGCTCAGCCGTGGGCGTGCGCAGTCTCGCGAAGAGATACGGCAACGAGCGCCTCGAGCGTGCGTGCGCGACGGCGCTGCGCTTCGGCGCGAACAGCTACACGCCGCTGGAGCGGATGCTCCGGCTCCGGCGAGAGGGGATCGCGATCGCGGGCGAGGAGCCCGACGAGCGCGCGCCGATCGAGCACGAGAACGTGCGCGGTCCTGAGTACTTCAACTGAAGGAGATCGAGTGCTGAACGAACCGACGATGGAGAAGCTCTACGGGATGCGTCTCGCGGCGATGGCGGAGACGTGGGCGGCGCAGCAGCGCGACGCGAAGATCGGCGCGCTGTCGTTCGACGAGCGCTTCGCGCTGCTCGTCGACGCCGAGCACATGGCCCGCGACAACCGGCGGCTCTCGAGGCTGCTGAAGGAGGCCGAGCTGCGGATCCCGAACGCGTGCATCGAGGACGTGAAGGTCTCGCCGGCACGAGGAATCGAGAAGGCGATGGCGCGTCAGCTCGGCTCCTGCGCGTGGATCAGCGAGCACCTGAACGTGCTGGTCACCGGCGTGACCGGCGTCGGCAAGAGCTACCTCGCGTCCGCGCTGGGCCACGCGGCGTGCCGGAAGGGCCTGCGGGTCGCCTACCGCCGGATGCCCCGGCTCTTCGACGAGCTCGCGCTCGCGCGCGCCGACGGGTCCTACGCGCGTGTGCTGGCGCGCCTCGCGAAGGCGGACCTCCTGATCATCGACGACCTCGGGCTCGGCACGCCGAAGGAGCAGCAGCGGCACGACCTGCTCGAGGTGCTCGAGGACCGCTACGGCCGCGCGTCGACGGTCGTGACGAGCCAGCTCGCGATCAAGAAGTGGCACGAGTGGATCGGTGACCCGACGGTGGCCGACGCAATTCTGGATCGGCTCGTCCACAACGCATACAAGGTCGAGCTCGCCGGCCCCTCGGGTCGGAAGGAGAACGGGACCGAGAAGAAGTGAGGACGAGCGACGACTGCGTCGCCGATCACATCCCGGCGAGATGAGTGATCACGTCGCGGCGGAACGAGCCGCACCCTGGTGATCACGTCGCCGCGAAACGAGCGATCACGTCACGCGAAACCCGCACTGATCGCATCCGCGCGGCTGCACGACCTCGACCCCGAGGCCTACCTCCGCGACGTCTTCCGCGTGCTCCCGCACTGGCCGCGCGACCGTTACCTCGAGCTCGCCCCGAAGTACTGGAGCCGCA
>JAEYRQ010000226.1 GCA_023435545.1 Pseudomonadota bacterium
GTTCCGCGATCTCGACGACGCGCTCGTAGAGAAGTTCCGGCTTGACGATGTGGCGGTCGAACAGCCGCGGGCGGGCCTGGTAACCGATCTCCAGCGCGTCGCGGAAGCCGCGGGTGATCACCAGCAGCGTCCGGTCGCCCTTGCGCTCCAGCAGGGCATTGGTGGCGACCGTGGTCCCCATCTTGACCACGGCGATGTCGTCGGAGGGGATCGGTTGGCCGGCCGCGAGGCCGAGCAGATCCCGGATGCCCTGGATCGCCGCGTCGCGATAGGCCTCCGGGTTTTCGGACAGGAGCTTGTGGGCGATGATCTCCCCGTCCGGGCGCCGCGCGACGATGTCGGTGAAGGTGCCGCCCCGGTCGATCCAGAAATCCCACTTGCCCGTCGTCACGTCACTCTCCAGGGTCGGTTGCCGCCTTGCCAACATCGACGATTTGTCGATAAAATGTCAACGTCAATCCGCGTGAGAGGAGCCACAATGCCCGAGACGTCTCCCCAAGACAAAGCAGCGGGCGGCCTCGGGCCGATCGTATCGTCGGCCCATCTGGCGGCGGGTGCCATGCCGGCGCTGTCGGAGTTCGAGTTCGGGCTGATCCTCGCCTCGCACGCCTTCCACCGCTGGATGGTGCGCTGCATGCAGGCTGCGGGTGTCGAGGGGCTGTCGGCGTTCGACGTGCTGGTGTTGCATTCGATCGCCCACCGGGAGCGGCCGAAGAAGCTCGCCGACATCTGCCTCGTGCTCAATGTCGAGGACACGCATCTGGTCACCTACGCGGTGCGCAAGCTCGAGGCGCAGGGCCTCGTCGTCAGCGGCCGGGCGGGCAAGGAGAAGACCGTCGAGATCACCGGGAAGGGCGACGCCGCCTGCCGCCGCTATCATGAGATCCGCGAGGCGCTGCTGGTGCGCGCGGTGGGCTCGGTCGGCTTCGACGAACGGGTGCTCAGCGACAACGCCGCCCAGCTCCGGGCCCTGTCCGGCCACTACGACCAGGCGGCCCGCTCGGCGGCCTCGCTCTAGGGATCGAACAGCAGCAGGACGTAGACCGCGAACAGCACCAGGTGCACCGCGCCCTGCAGCACGTTGGTGCGGACGCCGCCGAAGGTGAGCATGCAGGTGACGAGCGTCAGCATGAGCAGCAGCATCTCTTCGGCCGGAAGGCCGAGGGTGACGTGGGTGCCGAACCAGACGCTGACGGCGAGGACGGCGGGAACAGTGAGGCCGATTGTCGCCAGCGCCGAGCCGAGTGCGATGTTGACCGAGCGCTGCAGCTTGTTGGCGACAGCTGCCTTCAATGCCCCCATCGATTCCGGCGACAACACCAGGATCGCCACCACCACGCCGCCGAGCGCCAGCGGCGCGCCGGCAGCCTCGATGCCGTCGTGGACGATGTGGGCGAGTTGCTCGGTCAGCACGATGACCGGCAGGATGGCGAGCAGCAGCAGCACCGTGTGATAGCCGGTGGAGCGGGCCTCTTCGGCGCCGGTCTCGTGATCGGCGAATTCCGGCTCGTCGACCTGATCGCCGGCATTGCCGGGCTCGGCCACCGCCGGATCGCGGAAGAAGCCGGCGTGGCGGATCGTCTGGATGCCGAGGAACACGGCGTAGAGCAGCAGCACGAGCACCGCCAGAACGCCAGCTTGGAGGAAGGACAGGGTCGGACCCGGCGTCGAGGTGGTGAAGTTCGGCAGGACCAGCGCGAAAATGGACACCGGCATGATCACCGCCAGGAACGCGCGGGCGCCCTCGAGGTTGTAGGTCTGCTGGCTGTGGCGCAGGCCGCCGAGCAGAATGCAGAGGCCGGCGACGCCGTTCAGCGTGATCATGAGCACGGCGAAGACCGTGTCGCGGGCCAGTGTCGCGTCCGCGGGTCCGTCGAGCATGACGACGACGATGAAGGACACCTCGATCACCGTGACCGACATCGTCAGGACCAACGTGCCGTAGGGCTCGCCCACCCGATGGGCGATTTCCTCGGCATGACGCACCACGGTGAAAGCGCCCCAGAGGATGATGGCGAACAGGACGACGAACAGGAGGAGTTCCACGACCGCGCCCGGCGCGGCAAGGATGCGATCTCCCATCAGCAGGGATACCGCGACGGCGGTCCATCCGACCGGTATCTGCAGTTCGCGCCGCAGCGTCGCCAGCATCCGCCCGTCCCTCCGCCGAATCCGAATTGTCCCCAGATCGATCGCAGCTATGGCATGCGTGGCGCGCGGGGCTCAAGCCGCAGGTTGCGCCGAAGCGGGATCGCCAGCCCGCGACGACTCCCATAGAGTTGTCTCATGAGCATCTGGGGAAAAATCGGGGGGGCGGCGGCGGGACTTGCCATCGGCGGGCCACTGGGAGCGCTGCTCGGCGCGATCGCCGGTCACATGTTCTTCGACCGCAACCGCCAGCCGGTGCCGGGGCAGCTTCAGGTCGCCTTCACCATTGGTGTCATCGCGCTTGCCGCGAAGATGGCCAAGGCCGACGGAGTCGTCACCGAGGACGAGGTCCGCGCCTTTCGCAAGGTTTTCCAGGTTCCCGACAGCGAGGCGGCGAACGTCGCCCGGGTCTTCGACATCGCCAAGGGCACGACCGACGGCTACGAGGCCTATGCCCGCCAGCTCGCCGAACTGTTCCGAGGCGAGCCCGACATCCTCGAGGACATCCTCGACGGGCTGTTCCACATCGCCAAGGCGGACGGGGCGGTGCACGAGCGCGAGCTCACCTTCCTTGAGAACGTTGCGACCACGTTCGGGTTCGATGCGGCCGGCTTCGCCCGCATCCGGGCACGCCACATCCTTCCCGAGAAGGAGGATCCCTACCTGATCCTCGGCGTCTCGCGCGAGGATTCCAGCGACGAGATCCGCCGCGTCTACCGCAAGCTGGTCGCCGACAACCATCCCGACCGGGCGGTCGCGCGCGGCCTGCCGGAGGAATTCGTGCGGATCGCGACCGACAAGCTCGCCCGCATCAACGATGCCTACGAGCGGATAGAGCGGGAGCGGCGGTGAGCGGCGGGCAATCGTCGGGCTCGGCCCGCCCGCACGACCGTCTGGCCGCGCGCGACATCATGCTGCTGCTGCTGATGCAGACGATCTGGGGCGGCAGCTTCGTGATGACGAAGCTCGGCATGGAGGACATTCCGCCGATCCTGTTCGTCGCGCTCAGGTTCCTGATCCTCTCGGTGGTGCTGCTGCCGTTCCTGCGCTGGCATCCCGGCCAGATGTGGAACGTCGCCGCGATCTCCTTCTTTACCGGCGCGGTGCATTTCGGCCTGATGAACACCGGGCTCGCTATGGCCGACGATGTCGCCCCGGTGGCGATCATCATCCAGCTCGGCGTGCCGTTCTCGACCCTCCTGTCGGTGATCGTCCTGCACGAGCGGCTCGGCGTCTGGCGGATCAGCGCGCTGGTGATCGCGTTCGCCGGGGTGGTCGTCGTCGGCTTCGACCCGGCCGTGTTCCGCTATTGGGACGCGCTGATCCTGGTGGCGCTCGCGGCGCTGATGATGGCGGTGGGCACCATCTTCATGCGCCGGGTACGCGGCGTGCCGGTCTATGACATGCAGGCCTGGAT
>JAEYRQ010000240.1 GCA_023435545.1 Pseudomonadota bacterium
TCATGTCGGGACGAACCACTGGGGCGCGATCACCTGCCCAGCACCGCGCGAAGAGGGTGCCGCGGTTGGCCTGATTGCCGTCTGGCTGATTGCCGTGGGCCTTCACCCTCAAGACCTCGAGTTCGGTGGGCTCAAGGAGCTTCAGCCGCACCGATCGATAGCTGCGGCGACCCGGCGACGTCGGCGTGAACCAGGCTAAGGTGGCGAAAACCGCGTGAGTCCGTGCTTGGCCGCCGAGCGCGGCAGGCACCGGCACATCGACGACAGCGATCTTGTTGGGTTGGAGAAGCCCAGTCGCCCAGAAGGTGGCGCGATCCTCGGCGCAGGCCACGGCGTCCTCGGGATCGACCACGCCGAAGCCGAGAAAGCGACGAATGTTATCCTTCTGACGGGCGTGAAACTTGCCCTCCGGCGGCCCGATTGTTGATCGGATGAGGTCGGCGGCTTCTGCGGGCCAGCGCGCGGGGTGCGCGGTGAGAGCCTTCAAGAGCGCGGCGCGCTGAACTTTCGGCAAGCCGGTGAACAGGGGGCCATAGGCCGCCTCAAGCTCATCATGGATTCGATGGGCCGTGCGGGACCCGAGAGCCGCCGCCGCGCTGGTGCCGTTCGTGAAGCCTTCCAAGTTTTCTCGCCCACCGACCGGCGGGGCGGCGACCTTCAGGCCGGCAAAACGAGCTGGCCCCGCCGGGCGAACCTCAATGTGGGCGTGATTGCGCACCAGCCGGAGACGCTCCTTCGCGCCCGGCAGCAGGATGTCAGGCTTCACCGACAGCGCGAAACCTGGCCCCAGCGCGCTGGACGGGTTAGCCATGCGACGCTCCCCCCAAGGATCGACGTTGGCGCGCGCGGCGACGCGGTCGGCCGCGGAGACCGCATCCTCGTTGTAAGCCCCGACGGTCAGTCCATTGACCGTCTCCGCCGGCGACAGCAGCCGGCGATCTCCGACGATGGCGCCTAGCGCGCGCAGGGTTTCCACTGCCCTGTGATCAGGATCGGCGTCCTCGAAAAGATTGTGGTTGGCGAAGGCGGCAATCCCGAACGGCTCGGTGCAGTTGCCTGCGCTCACGACGAACAGCAGTCCATAGCGGTGCGCCAGGCGGTCGAGCAGCCGGCTCCAAGCCGAGAGCTGGCCATGGAACGGTCGGCGCGCGTTGCCGAGCGAAAGGTTGACGATCAGGACCTGGGGCGCGGTTGCACGCGCGCCTTCGATCATCGCCAGCACCGAGGTGTAAATGACGTCGACGATCAGACGATCGGGCGGGAAGCCGTCCCGCGCCCCGAGCACCGGCACCACGTGGATTTGCCTCGGCAGCGGGGCCTCGGCGCGATTGCGGTCGCCATGGATGATCAATGAGGCCATGGCCGTCCCATGGCTGCGCTCCGCCACCGGAGCGCCCGCCTCAAGACCATGCTGATCATCGACGACGACATGCGCGGCCAAAAGGCGGTGCGCCGCGACCGGGACGCCATCGAGCAAGGCCAGGATCGGGCTGCCGAGCTGACCCACCGCGACGTCGCCGACATCGCCCTCTGAGGCCTCAATGTCGATCCCGCTCGCCACGCTCTGAGGGCGAATGTGCATGACCGGTTCGAGCCCGGCCAAGCCGTCAGGACGTCGCTCGATAATGGACCGGACCGCCGGCACCGGAAGGTCGATCAGGGCGGCGTGGTAGGCGATGTCATCGATCCTCACGATCGAGACCACCTTGCCTCCTTGCGCAGCCACGGCGCCCATGACCTCGGCCTGCCGCTCCTGGCCGACGCCGGCGTTGGCGCGATAGACGAGTTCGATCTCGAGCCGCACCAACTCGTCGTCGCCGCGGCCCTCGATCTCCTCCGCCAGGTAGTTCGCCTCGAGCGGCTGGACCCGGTCCTGCGGTCCCCACGGCCGCAGATCACGGAGCAGCGCGAAGACATCGCGCCAAGGCGTTTCGCCCCGACCGAGCTGGCCCCGGAGCCAACGCCGCCAGAGTCCTTCGAGATCTCGGAGCGCCCGGATGTCCGGCACCATCAGATAGGCCACCGGCGCCTTGTCGTCCTCGTCGCCGGCGAGTTCCTCCTCGTCGATCAGTTCCAGGCCGGGGACGTTTCGGATCGCGTTCGCAAAGGCGCCGATGGAGCCACGGACCTCAAAGACCAGCAGTCGCTCGGGAGCGAGGGCGGAGGGATCGGCGCGCAGTTCGAGACCCGATGCGTCCCTATTCAGAACCTCGGCGAGCCGGTTGAACTTGGGGGAGAAGGCGTCAGTCTGCCGCTGCTGGGGGAACTTCGCCGGCCCCGGCATCGGCCTTGGCTTTCCGACGGGCCGATCCTGTTCGGGGCGGGGCGACAGTCGGAGCAGGGGTTTGGTCGGATCGCTCGTCATCTAGTGCATCCGGTCGGACACGAGACCGCCAGAGGTCCAATTCCAGTCCCAGCGCCGCATCGACCGTTATTTCCCCCAACCCCAAAATCTGACGCCGCCTTACGTTCTGGCAGAAATCCAAGGCTTCGGCGTAGCTCACGGGGCCGAGCTTGGATGCGATCTTCGCGATCGGCAACTTTGGCGTGTCCGGCCAGCTGGAAAGGACTCGATCTAAGAAGACTTCGACGTGTTTGCGGTCCGGCGCCGGGAACGCTAACCGGATCTGGAAACGCCGCCAGACGGCCCGGTCCAGCAACTCCGCATGGTTGCTGGCCGCGATGACGAT
>JAEYRQ010000270.1 GCA_023435545.1 Pseudomonadota bacterium
GCGCGATTCCGTATCCATTCGGGACGATACGGCCCGACTGTTAGCGGATTGTTAACCTCAACGAATTCTTAATCGTGAGCGTCCGGCCGATCGGCGCCGGCTTTTCGCGCCCCGGCCTCACGCTCTCGAGGAGATGGGCGATGGCTGCCCTGCTGCAGTTTCCATTGGACTCTCGTCGGCGCGCCCGCACCGCCGACACCGCGACTTCGGCCGCATCCGGCGCAGAGCGCTCGGCGACGGTGGTGATCTTTCCAGGCATCCGCATCGAACGCCGGGGAACGCGCGCGACCGATCGCCGGGAGGGATCGGCGCAGGGCGCACCCGCGCTTCCGGTCGAGCACCGCTGATCGACGTCAGGGCCAGGGGCGAACCGCCGCGAGACGGACGGGAGAGATGCGTGCCTGACCGGACTGCCGTGCCGGCCGCCCCGAATCGGACAGCAAGGCCCCGCCCCGCCCCGCGCGCGTGGGTTCTCGCCTGCGTGCTGGCGCTTGCCGGCTGCGCCGCGCAGGAGGGCGATTTCGACCGGCCGGTGAAGAACTACGTCAACGACACGATGCTGCCGGCGATCGGCGACCGGATGGCCAAGGCGCGGGGCGAGCCGGTGTCGGACTTCATGCTCACCGACGATGAGAAGGAGCTGCGCCGGCGCTCCTACCGCATGATCATGCCGATCCACCGCGGCGCCTTCTTCGCCCGCAACGAGACCGAATGGGTGCGCACCCGCATCTGGCCGGATTCGCGCTGGCGGCCCGATCCGGAGCTCTATCTCGACATGCTGCGCGACGACGGCTTCGTCTCCAGCGAGGCGCGCTGGAACGCCGTCATCACCGCCATCGTCACCGACATCCCGCTGGTGCCGCCCTTCGGCGAGGTCTGGCAGCGGGTGTGCCTGGCCGACCTCAGCCGCCTCTCCGCCCTGCCGCAGACCGCGCTGCTGACGCCTGCCGAGGCGAAGGACGCCGAGGCCCGTGTCTTCGAGAACAAGCGGGTGGCCGTGTGGGGGCTGTCGGCGATGCGCTGGCGGGTCGAATCCTACGCCTACGCCATCCAGCGCAGCCGGCTGGAAATACCCTCCGGCAAGGACGTCAACGCCGACATCGCGCTCAACCGCCTGCGCGCCACGGTGGACGAACTGGAGCGCCTGCTGTCCACCCCCCACTGCGGCACCGCCCCCGTGCCGGCGGTTCTGGGCCCGGCGGATCGGCCGATCTACAAGGGGTGAGCGGAGGACCGGGCATCAGCCAGAACCTGCTCGACGAACCGGTCCTTGGCTTCCCGATACTCCGCCATGTCCCGCCCTTCATGACGCTTCTTGAGAGCGTTATACGCGTGGACGAGCCGGGGTGAGCCCATCAGCGCGTCAACGAACAGATGAAAGAAATCGAGCGGCCCGTCGATGACGACGAGCTGGATGCCGAGGTGGGGCCGGCAGGAGGCGTCCTCGAAGGCGGAAAAGGTCTCGGTCCGGATCGACCCTTCGTTGCGCTGGAACCGCGCCGCCAGCGAGGCATCGGCAGCGGCAAAGTCCTCGGCGGGGACACGAACGACGATATCGAGGTCGCCTTTGGTCAGGCAGCCCGGAACCGCTGTAGCGCCGACGTGCCGGATGTCAGATCCGGAGGGCAATATCCCTGCGAGCGCCGGGAGGACGGCATTGTAGAGCCGCTCTGCGTCCTGGCGGGCACGATCCGCATCGACCAGCGCAAGGGGTGGCTCCTGATTCATCCACCGATCCTCAGCGGCCATAGTGGAAGCGGCAGGCGGCGACCTCCAGCGCCTGCGCCTCGCCGCTGCCGCTGACGCGATAGACCAGTCGGTGCTCCCGCGTGATGCGGCGCGACCACCAGCCCTTGAGGCTGCCGACCAGAGGCTCGGGCTTGCCGATACCCGAGAACGGGTGGCGCATGGTGTCGCGGACAAGCTCGTTGATCCTGCGCAGCACCGCCGGGTCGCTGCTCTGCCAGAACAAGTAGTCTTCCCAGGCGTGCTCGGAGAAGACGAGCCTCATTCCTCGACGAGGTCGCGGTCCATGCCGGTCCCGGCGTCCAGGCTGGCGATCGACCGGGCCAGCCGGTCGGCATTGGCCGGGCTGCTCAGCAGGTGCACCGTCTCGCGCAGGCCCTCCAGTTCCGCCAGCGGCATCACCACCAGAGCCTCGTGGTTCTGCCGCGTGACGACAAGCTCGGTCCGGTCGGCCTCGCCCCTGTCGAAGTGGCGGGCCATGTTCGCCCTGAGTTCGGTGAAGGTGACATGCGACATGACGGGGCTCCTGCGGTTCTGTACATAAATACGTACATGATCGGCTGCGATCAAGTCGTCACCCCTCGCCCGGCCACTCCACGATCCGGTCCTCCAGGTCCGCCTCCGCCACCTCCTCCTCGCCGAGCACCCGCCCGCGCACCGAGATGCCGGCAAGGTGCACCGTATCCGGGTCGCCGGAGACCAGCGGGTGCCCCCAGTAGAGGTCGCGGCCCTCCGCCACCAGCCGGTAGGCACAGGTCGGCGGCAGCCAGGACAATTCCCCGACGTTGTCCGGGTTGAGCGGCACGCAGCCTGGCACCCGTTCGGCGCGGTTCGCATAGTCACCGCAGCGGCATGTCTCGGCGTCGAGCAGCCGGCAGGCGACGTCGGTGAACCAGACCTCGGCCGTATCCTCGTCCTCGAGCTTGATCAGGCAGCAGCGCGCGCAGCCGTCGCACAGCGATTCCCATTCGGCGGGCGTCATCCGGGCGAGCGACTTCGTTCGCCAGAACGGTGCCTCGGTAATCGCGGACCGGGCGGCGGCAGTCCGCTGCTTAACTCTGCGGGCGTCGGTCATCGGAACGTGTCTTGCGCAAATCCGCCAAACCGCGCAAGAAGGATGTGCGGGGCGAGCATGTGACGCGACGGCCAAGTGACGCAAGGGGCGGACGGAGACTGTCGAGGTGAGTGACCCGTTCGGCAACAGCCCGCGCAGCGGTTTCTGGACCAGGCTGCGCCGCAAGCTGCTCCAGATCGATTCCTATATCGACGATTTCTTCTATGCGGTGCTGGAAGGCACCAAGCGCAGCTTCGAGGCCTATTCGGCCCGCATGGAGCGCTTCAACGTCAAAGGCTGGCGGCGCGGGCTGGTGGAACTCTCCTCCGACGGGCTGACGATCGGCGCCGGCGGCGCGGTGCTGATGCTGGCGCTGGCGATTCCCGCCTTCGACGAGACGCGCGACGACTGGCTGTCCACCCAGCAGTATTCGGTCGTGTTCCTGGACCGCTACGGCAACGAGATCGGTAAGCGCGGCATCCTGCACAACGACACGGTGCCGCTCGACGAGATCCCCGACCACCTGATCAAGGCGACGCTGGCCACCGAGGACCGGCGCTTCTACCAGCATTTCGGCATCGACATCGGCGGCACCTTCCGTGCGCTCATCGAGAACATGCGAGCCAAGAACGTGGTGCAGGGCGGCTCGTCCATCACCCAGCAGCTCGCCAAGAACCTGTTCCTGACCAACGAGCGCACCATCGAGCGCAAGATCAAGGAAGCCTTCCTGGCGCTGTGGCTCGAGACGCACCTGACCAAGAACGAGATCCTGATGCTCTATCTCGACCGCGCCTATCTGGGCGGCGGCACCTTCGGCGTCGACGCGGCGGCGGAGTTCTACTTCGGCAAGTCGGTGCGCGACATCAACCTGGCGGAAGCTGCAATGATCGCCGGCCTGTTCAAGGCGCCGAGCAATTTCGCCCCGCACATCGACCTGCCCGCCGCCCGCGGCCGCGCCAACACCGTGCTGCAGAACATGGTCGAGGCCGGCTTCATGACCGAGGGCCAGGTCTATCCCGCGCGCCGCAACCCGGCCGACCCGGTCGACCGCACCGGCGTCACCGCGCCGGATTACTTCCTCGACTGGGCCTATGACGAAGTAAGACGCATCGTCCAGGGCCGCTCATACGTGCTGACCGTCAAGACCACCATCGACCCGACGCTGCAGAAGGTCGGCGAGGAGGCGGTCGTCTCCAACCTGCGCCAGTACGGCGGCCAGTACGGGGCGAGCCAGATGGCGATGGCGATGGCCGATCTCGATGGCGCCGTGCGCGTCATGGTCGGCGGCCGCGACTATGGCGAGAGCCAGTTCAACCGCGCCACCTCGGCGCTGCGCCAGCCGGGCTCCTCCTTCAAGCCCTATGTCTACATGGCCGCGCTGATGAACGGCTACAACGAGCGCTCGATCGTCGCCGACGCGCCGATCACGATTGCCGGCTGGTCGCCGCAGAACTATGGCCGCAGCTATCGCGGCAACGTCACGCTGACCACCGCCCTGCAATACTCGATCAACACCGTGGCGGTGCGCGTCGCCCATGCGATCGGTCGCGAGAAGGTGGTCGAGGCCGCCGAGGCTATGGGCGTCCGAACGCCGATCTACAATTCCAAGTCGATGCCGCTCGGCGCCTCCGAGGTGACGGTGCTCGATCAGCTCGCCGGCTTTGGCACCATGGCCTCTGGCGGGCGCAAGATGACGCCCTACGGCATCCTCGAGATCCGCGACGGCGCCGGCAACGCCATTTACCGCCACGACCGCGACGGCCCGGCGCGACCGCAGGTCTATCCGGCCGAGCAGGTCGAGGCGCTGAACCGCATGCTCTACCAGGCGGCCAATAACGGCACCGGCCGCCGCTCGCTGATCCCCGGCGTGCCCGTCGCCGGCAAGACCGGCACCACCAACGCCTATCGCGATGCCTGGTACTGCGCCTTCACCGGCAACTACGTCGCCGCGGTGTGGGCCGGCAACGACAACTTCCGACCGACCAAGCGCATGACCGGCGGCAGCCTGCCGGCGATGACCTGGAACAGCCTGATGTCGATCGCCCATCAGGGCGTGGAACTGAAGCCGATCCCCGGCCTCGGTGACTCCGGCCCGGCGCTGGTCGCCGCCGGCCCCGACGGCGACGGCACGTCGGCGCTCGCCGCCCCGTTGAGCCTGTCGCGCCAGTCGACCAACATCCTGTTCGCCATCGAGCGGATGATGCGCGACGCCCCCCGTCTCACCCCCGTCGACCCCGGCCCGACCGCCGAAGCCCCGGCAGCCGCGCCAACGCCCGCGAGCGCCACCCAGGTCGCCGAGGAGCCGGGCAGGGTGATGGACATAACGATTAGGGGGAATTGAGGGGAGGCGGTCGCCCTGCCCTACGC
>JAEYRQ010000302.1 GCA_023435545.1 Pseudomonadota bacterium
ACGGAGCACTGGCCGGCGATCATCGGCGGGGCGGTCATCATCACCACGCTGATGCTGCCCAGTGGCGTCTCGGGGGCGCTGGTCAGCCTCGTCGGACTTGTCACCGGTCGTCGGCGCCTGGAGGAGCCCCGATGAACGACGCCGCCGCAAACGCCATCGAGGGGGTCGAGATCAGCCGCGGCTTCGGCGGGTTCCTGGCGCTCGATACCGTGTCTATCTCCGTACCACAGGGCGAGATCCGCGGCCTGATCGGGCCAAACGGCGCGGGCAAGTCGACGCTGATCGACGTCCTGTCCGGCCGTGCCGACCGCTGGTCGGGGCGGGTGCGGTTCTTCGGCGAGGACATCTCCGGCTGGAGCGCCCAGCACCGGAGGCAGTCGGGGCTGGCGCGCTCGTTCCAGCGCACCAACATCTTCCCGGACCTCACCGTGCTCGATCAGCTCGACATCGCAGCGCGGCGCGCGGAGCAGCCGAACGTCGACGAGGTCCTGAACGAGCTCGGCCTCGTCCCCTACGCGCACCAGCGGGCCGCCGATATCTCCTATGGCGACCAGCGCCGCCTCGATCTTGGCCTTGCCCTGATCGGGCGGCCGCGGGTGCTGCTGCTGGACGAGCCCGCTGCCGGTCTGACCATGGGCGAGTCCATGGACATGGCCGAGATGCTGCGCGACCTCGCTCGGCGCTGGCACGTCACGGTGCTGCTGGTTGAGCACGACATGGATGTCGTCTTCTCGATCTGTGAGCGCATCACCGTCCTTCATCTCGGCAAAGTGCTTGCGGAGGGGACGCCGCAGGAAATCAAGCAGATCCCGCAAGTCGTCACTGCCTATCTGGGGAGCGCGGCATGAGCGAATTGCTCGCATTCCAGGAGGTGCACTCGGGCTATGGCGATGCCAGGGTTTTGCACGGTGTCGATATCTCCGTCAGCGACAACGAGCGCGTCGCGATCGTCGGCCGCAACGGCGTCGGCAAGACCACCGTCGTCAATACGTTCCTAGGCGTCGCTCGCCTGAACGGTGGCGAGATCCGCATCGGCGGGACGCCGGTCCGCACGCTCCGCCGCTTCACCGCGGCGCGCAGCGGCATCGCCGTGGTGCCGCAGGGCAGGCGCATCATCCCGAACCTCACCGTGGAGGAGAACCTGCAGCTCGGTGCCGCGGTCGATCGGCCGGGCCCGTGGAACCTCGACCGGGTCTACGAGCTCTTCCCGATCCTGCGCGAACGGTCGGGGAATGCCGGTACGGCCTTGTCGGGCGGCCAGCAGCAGATGCTGGCCATCGGCCGAGCTCTGATGGCCAATCCTGCACTCCTCGTGCTCGACGAGCCCAGCGAAGGTCTGGCGCCGGTGATCGTCGACGAGCTGGCGGTGATCTTCAACCGGCTAGCGGACGCCGGTACGGGGCTGCTGCTGATCGAGCAGAATCTGGGACTGATCGCACGTGTGGCGCGTCGCTACTACGCGCTATCGAAGGGAACGGTCGTCGATCAGGGCGACCTGGAAGGGCTTTCCATCGAAGGCCTCAAGCGGCACGTGGCGGTCTGAACCGCGCTGCCGAGAATAACCATTGGGAAGGAGACAGGAATGTCGGTCGAATACAAAGGAAGGCGAATAATCACGTCGGCGGCCGTAGCCACGGCCGTCCTTGCCGCGGTGGGCATGGCGCATGCCAAGGATCCGATCCGCATCGGCGTGCCGACCGCGCAGTCCGGCACCTATGCCGATCTGGGCAATCAGGCGATCCGCGCCGTCGAGTTCGCCGCCAAGCAGGCGAACGACGCAGGCGGCATCGATGGGCGGATGGTGGAGTTCCGCGTCTACGACTCGGAAGCCAAGCCGGAAGTGGCGCGGCGCCAGGCGGAGAAGCTGGCGCTCGAGGGCTACAACATCCTGACCGGCACCGTCGCCTCCGGCGAGGGACTGGCCATGGCGCCGATGCTGGAGCGCTGGGACGCTATCTACGTCTCGACCATCAACAAGTCGAACAAGATCTCCGGCGACAGCTGCGTTCCCCGAATGTTCCGGGTGAACAAGATGGACGCTCAGGACGGAATGGTGGTGGAGCCCTGGCTGGCGAGCCGTGAGGAGCCGAAGTGGGCGATCATGGCCGCCGACATCGCGTGGGGCCAGGATGCCGCGGCGAGCTTCAAGAAGGCCGCGGCCGCGACAGGCAAGGAGATCGTCACCGAGCATTTCTCACCGTTCGGCACCAACGACTTCGCCCCCTACATCCAGCAGATTCGCGATTCCGGTGCGGATGGCCTGTGGATCGCGCTGGCTGGACGCGACGCGATCAACTTCGCCCAGCAGGCCGGCCAGTTCGGGCTGTTCGAGGTGGTGACCACGGGCGGCGTCAGCTTCACGGTGGACAACACCGTCGATACGCTCGGCGACATCTCCAAGGGCATCCACGGCATCATCAACTACAGCTCGACGCTGGATACTCCGGAGAATAAGGAGTTCGTCGAAGCTTGGAAGGCCCACTTCAACGGTGCAGAGCCCTCCAACTTCGAGGGCGAGACCTACATGGGCATGCAGGTCATCCTCGAGGCGGTGCGCCGGGCCGACAGCGTGGCGCCGGTCGACATCGCCAAGCAGATGCACGGCGGCACCTTCCCGACGATCCTCGGGGAGCTGAAGATCCGCGAGGAGGATCACCAGATCGTCGCGCCGAACTACTTCGGCATCGTCGACGAGTACAACGGCAAGCTGCGTCCGGTGATCAACATGACGATCGCCGCGGAGGATGCGACGCCGCCGCCGAGCCCGGACTGCCAGATGGGCGAGATCAACTGACCTTGCGGTCGAAAACTCCGGCCCCTGCAACTTGCGGGGGCCGGTCTACCCCATTATTGATTGATTGAGCGTTCATTTTGCAGCACATGACCCAAGCCGGCATCGGGCCGGCCACCGGCCGAGCCTTGGGATCGATATGCGAGACATCGTCAAGTCGAAGATCACGGACCCGGAACTGGTCGAGCGCCGGCGCGGACAGATCATAGCCGCCGCGATCGATCTGTTCGGGCGCCAAGGATATCATGTGACGAAGATGCGCGAGATCGCCGACCAGGCCGGGGTGAGCATCGGCCTCATCTATCAGTATGTCGAGGACAAGGAGGACGTTCTCTTCCTGGCTCTTGTCGAGGTTCTTGATTCCTATATGCGCGAGATACCGGCCGCGGTCGCCCGCGAGAGCGAGCCGCTCGCACGCTTCCGCAGCGCAGTCTATGCCTACTGCAAGGTGAACGACGAGGCCGTCGATGCCACTGTTCTCGCCTACAGGGAAACGAAGTCGCTGGCGGTCGAGCGTCGGAAGCTGATCAAGCAGAAGGAGCTCGAGACCAACGCGATGCTTGCGGCCGTCATCCGCGAGTGCGAGGAGGCCGGACTGTTCGAGCCGGTCGACATCGAGCTCTTCGTCTACCAGATCATCATGTTCTCGCATGCCTGGGCACTGAAGGCGTGGCGGTTCAAGAACATCATGACCGTCGACGAGTATGTCGAGCGCGGCCTCAACATGATGTTGAACTCGGCCCTGACGCCGCGCGGCAAGAAGGCCTATGCGAAGCTGGCGCTGGAGCCGATGCCGCACTACGAGAGCGTCGCGCCCGCGACGCTGGAGACGAAGAGCCGGCGTATCAAGGAGCCGACGGCACGACGCCAGCCGAAGGGCCGCGCGGTTCGGCCCGCCTGAGGGCCGCATCCCACATTCAGGACGCGGCCCGCCGAAAAGTCCGGCTCGATTCCCCGAAGGAATCAGTTCCCCTCGAAGACGGGGCGCTGCTTCGCGACAAAGGCGCGGTACGCCCGCTCGTAGTCCTTGGTCTGCATGCAGATCGCCTGTGCCTGTGCCTCGGCCTCGATCGCCTCGTCGATGCCCATGTTCCACTCCTGGTGGATGCACTTCTTGGTCATGGCATGGGCGAAAGTCGGACCCGCCCGCAGGCTCTTGGCGAGCTTCTGCGCTTCCTCAAGGACTGAGTCCGAGGAGGCAAGTCGGTTGTAGAAGCCCCAGCGCTCGGCCTCGTTGCCGTCCATCGAACGACCGGTATAGAGCAGTTCGGAGGCGCGGCCGGCGCCGATGATGCGCGGCAGGATGTTGCAGGCGCCCATGTCCGCGCCGGCGAGGCCCACCCGTACGAACAGGAACGCCACCTTGGATTCCGGCGTGCCAATGCGCATGTCGGACGCCATCGCGATGATGGCGCCGGCACCTGCGCAGATGCCGTCGATGGCGGCGACGATCGGCTGCGGACAGGCACGCATCTCCTTGACGAGGTCGCCGGTCATCCGGGTGAACGACAGAAGCCCGTCCATGTCGTCGGCGAGCTGCATCTCGACCAGCGGGCCGATGATCTCGTGGACGTCGCCGCCAGAGCAGAAATTGCCGCCGGCGCCGGTGACGACGACGACCTTCACCTCAGGTGCGTGCTTGAGATCGTGGAAGGTGTCGCGCAGCTCGGCATAGGATTCGAAAGTGAGCGGGTTCTTGCGCTCCGGCCGGTTGAGCGTGATCGTCGCAACGCCGTCGTCGAGCTCCCACTTGAAGTGCTTCGGCGCGAAGCGGCTGAAGTCTACCCGCTCCGGGCGGAAACGCGTCTTGGTGGACATATTCTATCTACTCCTCGTTGGGGGGCAGCCGCCGGGCGGCGGCGAGCCGGAATAGGTGCAGGCCCTGACGGGCCGCACCGCCGCGACAGGGGGTAGCCGAATTCCGCCGGGCTGCCCAGTAGGGCCAGGCTCGATTCAGCCGACCATGGTGAGCCCGCCGCTGACGCTGAGCACCTGACCGGTGACGTAGCTCGAGCGCGGGCCGGCGAAGAAGGCGATCGCCTCCGCGACCTCGGTGGGGGCCCCGATCCGGCGGAAGGGAATGGCACGGATCAGCGCGTCCTTCAGCTTCTCCGGCTGCCCGTGGAAGAGGGGCGTGTCAGTCGGGCCGGGGCAGACGCAGTTGACGTTGACCTTGTAGCGGGCCATTTCGCGGGCGAGCGACTTGGTGAAGGCGATCATGCCGCCCTTGGCGGCGGCATAGACCGTTTCGCCCATGCTGCCGACGCGCCCTGCGTCGCTGGCAACGTTGACCACGGTTCCGCCGCCGCCCTCGATCATCGCCGGTAGCAGCGTTCGCGTCAGGCGGGTCGGTCCGGCCAGATTGATCGAGATCACCTTGTCCATGAACTCGTCGGAGTTCTCGACGAAGGGCTGGATCCGGTCCCAGCCAGCGGCATTCACCAGCACGTCGGCGCGGCCGTAGCGCTGATGGAAGGCCGCGCCGAATGCGGCGATCGAACTCGCATCTGCAAGGTCCAGGGCAAGGTGGGCGATGTCGAGCCCCTCCGCCTTCGCCTCGCGCTCCAGGTCGGCGCCACCGGCTGCGTCGACGTCGGCACAGACGACGCGGGCGCCCGATCGGGCGAGCAATAGCGCGGTGGCCCTGCCGATCCCCGATGCGCTGCCCGTAACCACCGCAGTCCTGCCGGCGAAATCCATGTCCATCTCCCTCAACGTGTCTGTTTCGCGGACGCCGACCGCTGCGGATCAGCCCGCTCTTCTGTGTTCCAGGAACGCCGTCACCCGAGACCGCGTCGCGGGCTCGGCGAACATCCGCGCGGTAGCCGCGATCTCCTCGGCGAAGCCGTCGATCCCAGGCTGCCCGGCGACCGCGATGCAGTGTTTGCACGCTGCGAGCGCGGCGGGCGGCAGCGCGGCGACGCGGGCCGCCAGGG
>JAEYRQ010000400.1 GCA_023435545.1 Pseudomonadota bacterium
CTGCAGGGCGATCGGCTACACCTCGGCGGGAACGGTCGGGTTCATCATGGAGGCTGGCGGCGACAGCCCGTACTTCCTCGAGATGAACACCCGCCTGCAGGTCGAGCATCCGGTCACCGAGGCGATCTGCGGCGTCGACCTGGTCGAATGGCAGCTTCGGGTCGCTGCCGGCCTGCCCCTCCCGCGTCGGCAAGATCAGATCCGGGCGAAGGGCCATGCCATCGAGGCGCGCATCGCCGCCGAACGGCCCGACCTGGGATTCCAGCCGGCCATCGGCCGCTTCATCGAAGTATCCGCGCCGGTAGGCATCCGCTTCGACACCGGTATCGCGACGGGCTCCGAGGTCGGCCTCCACTACGACAGCATGCTCGCCAAGCTGATCGCCCACGGACCGGACCGCGCCGCCGCACTCGCCCGGCTCGACCGCGGCCTGGCTGACCTTGCCCTGCTCGGCCCGGCAACCAACCAGGCCTTCCTCAGGGATTGTGTCGGCCGCCCCGCCTTCGCCGCCGGCGAGGCGACCACCCGCTTCCTCGCCGAATATTTTCCGCACGGCTGGCGGCCGGATGCTGGCCGGCTTGCCCGGCTGCGCGCGCTCGCCTGCGCCGTCTGGGCGTTGAACCTGCCCGAGGGCAGTTCGCCTTGGACGCGGCGCGACGGCTTCAGGGTGATGGGCGCGCGCCGCCCTGCCCGCTTCGAGCTCGACCTCGAGGACGAGTTCGGCGAGACGAGCATCGACATGGCCTGCGGCGCCTCTGGTTTCACCGCCATCGTGGAGGAACGGTCCATCGCGCTCGGGCATTTGCCCCGTTCAGGCGACATATTGCTCGACGGCCTGCCGGTGACGACCGTGACGGACGGTGGCCTGCTGCACATCGCCCATGACGGCCTCGCAATCACGGCGCGGATCGTGCCGGCGATCGACGCGCCGATCCGGGCCGCGGCCGCCGCCGATGCCGACGGGCTCCTGATCGCGCCGCTGCCCGGCCTCGTGACCGCGATCCCGGTCCATGTCGGCGAGATGGTCGCCGAGGGCGACCCGGTGCTGACCATGGAAGCGATGAAGCTCGTCCACACCCTGTCGGCGCCGGTCGCCGGCCGCATCGCGGCAATCCATTGCGCCGTCGGCGATACGGTGGCAGCCAAGGCGGTGCTGGTCGAGATCGCGCACGAATCGGAGGATTAGAGATGGCGGGTCTGTGGTTCGAGGAGTTCGAGGTGGGAATGGTGTTCGACCACGAGTGGACACGCACCATCACCGAGACCGACAACAAGTGGTTCTCGTTGCTAACGATGAACACCCAGCCGCTGCACATCGACTCGCACGCGGCGGCGAACAGCGTCTGGGGCCGGCCGCTGGTCAACAGCCTGTTCACCCTCGGGCTGATGGTCGGCATGTCGGTGAACGACACGACCTTCGGGACCACGATCGCCAATCTCGGCTTGACCGACGTGAAGTTCACCCACCCGCTGTTCGAGGGCGATACCATCCACATCCGCACGACCGTGCTCGACAAGCGCGAGAGCAAGACCCGTCCAGGCGAGGGGATCGTGACGCTGCGCCATGAGGTGTTCAACCAGGACAACGTCAACTGCGGCTCGTGCGACCGCGCAGCGCTGATGCGCAAGCGCCCGGTCGCCTGACGTGGTGGCGCGCGAGATCGCGGACTCATCCGCCCTGATCGTCGGCGGCACGGCGGGCATCGGCCACGCCGGCGCGGCCGCACTGCTGGCGGCCGGACTGCCGAGGCTGACCATCGTCGGCAGGAACGAGGAACGTGGCATCGCCGCCCGTGCGTCGCTGGCCGGGCGCTTTCCCGATGCCCGGATCACCTTCCGATGCTGCGATGCGCGTGATCCCGCCGCGATGCAGGCGGCTGCGGACGCCGCAGCCGCGGAGATGGACGGCATCGACGTGCTGGTCTCCTCCGGCGGCGGCGAGCCGATGCCGCGCCTCCTGCACCAGACCGACATCACCGACGTGATGCCGACCATCGACATGATCGTCGCCGGCATCGTGCTGCCGGCCCGCGCGGTGCTGCCGCACATGATGGCGCGCGGCGGCGGCTCGGTGATCTGCTTCGCCTCCGATGCCGCCAAGATCGCCACGCCCGGTGAAACGGTGATCGGCGCGGCGATGGCGGCGATCGTCATGTTCTGCCGCGGCATGGCCAACGAGGCGAAGCACTCCGGCATCAGAGTCAACTGCCTGACGCCGAGCATCGTGCGCGGCACGCCGCTCTACGAGCGGCTGATGGCCGATCCGTTCTGCGGCAGGCTGTTCGGCAAGGCCGAGACGATGGCGAGCCTGGGCGTGGTCGAGCCCGAGGACCTCGCGGCAATGATCGTCCACCTCGCCAGCCCCGCCTCGGCTCGGATGACCGGCCAGACGATCAGCATCAATGGCGGCATTTCGGCGATCTGACGGGTCCGCGGGCGCCGGGCCGGCCGATCGCCTCTCAGAACGGCAGCGTGATGCCGTAGCGGCCGGCGAGCGCCCGGAAACCGTCGGCGGTGTCAGGGTCGAGCGGAACTCCGGCAACTTCACGCCGCTGCTCCTCCGCCCATTCCCGGTCACCTGGAGCCATCACCATCGCGCCGGCCCTCGCTGGCGAGGCGCGCAGCGCAGCGCGATAGCGCCGCATTCCGGCCTGCACGGCTTCGGCGTCGACGAAGGCATCCGGCCGCAGCGCCATCACGAAGGCGCCGACACTGCGCGGGGTCGACATGTCCGGATCGTTCATCGGCTGCAGATCGACGCTGAGCACGGCGCCGGTCAGCACCGCACTGAAGATTTCGGCGACACCGGCGAGACCCGCGCCCTTGAAGCCGAACTCGCCGCCCACAGGGGCCAGCATCTCGGCGGCATTCGCGTCGACCGTATCCTTGCCGGTCTCGGTGGAGGCGACGCCCTCGGGCAGCGGCCGGCCGAGGCTGCGGTAAAGCCTGACACGGTTGTAGGGGATGGCGCTGGTCGCCATGTCGAGCAGCCACGGCCGCTCGCCGACGACCGGCATCGCGAAGGCGAGCGGGTTGGTGCCGTGGAATGGCGCTGCGCCGTCGTGAAGCCGCACCAGACTGTCGGCATTGCAGGTGGCCATGCCGAGCATCCCCTGCTCGGCGGCGGCATAGGCATAAGCGCCGGCGGGGCCGAAATGCGAGCTGCGGGTGATGGCCACCGCGCCGATACCCATGCGCCCGGCGATGCGAACCGCGTGATCCATCGCGGTATAGGCGGCGAGCGCCCCATGGCCATCGTCCGCGTCGAGCGTTGCAACCGCACCCCACTCGCGCACCAGCCGCATGGTTGGCCGGCCGTTGACCCGACCCCCGGCGATCGCGGCGGCGTAATGGGGAAGCAGGCGGACGCCGTGACTGTCGACCCCGAGACGCGAGCCATGCAGCATGGCGCGGGCCGCTGCATCGGCGCTCGCCGCGTCCGCTCCGGCCGCGGCCAGCACTTCGCGGCAGAAGCGATCGAGATCCTCCGCATCGGCGCGAAGCTCGACCGGCCCTTCGGGCAGCGGCAGCGAACCGTTCACGCTCGCCCGCCGTTGCACCGGGAAGGCGCCCGCCACACGCCGCCGACTACCGGCTTGTCGGAATATGCCCGCAGGGGCGACGTCATTGCACAACCTCTCCTGACCAGCGCGACGGACGCCGCAGCGGCATCGCCGTCGCCCGCACGGCATCCGGCTCGCCCTCGATGTCCAATGTGTGCACTATACAGAAAACACGCTCGGGACAATGGCCGAGATGTCTTGCGGCTGGCGTTCGCAACAACGACGTCGACGCCCGCTCTCCGGCCGAGCCTTTCCCCGCCTCGCGGAAATGCTCTAGAAGTCGGCGGTGTACCAAGGGGGACGTGATGCGTATGGACGGAACCGACGCCTGCGGGTGGTCATGAGGCGACTGCCCGACGCCCCCCGCAGGCACGGCAGCCGGGACGCCACCGGTGAGCCGTCCGGACCGTCTGGCCCTGCGCCCCGGCTTTACGAACGTGCCTTCCGGATTATCGCCGGACAGATCGCCGAAGGCGCAATTCCCGCCGGAACGCGTCTCAACGAATCTCTCGTCGCGGCCCAGTTCGGTATCAGCCGGGCACCTGCCCGCCGCGCGCTGAAGGAACTGGAGCGGCAGGGCCGGCTCGCCAAGGCCAAGGGTCGCGGCTACGTGGTGCGGGATGTGCCGTCAGCCGCACCGCCCGATGACGACGCGGGGACCAAACTCGACTTCGCCCCGGCGGGCAGCGACAGCCGCCTGGTTTCCCTGTCGAGCTGGGAGCGGATCTACGGCGAGGTCGAGAACGAGATTATCGCCCGCATCTCGTTTGCCACCTGGCGCGTCAACGAGGCGGAACTCGCCCGGTTCTATGGCGTCAGCCGCACGGTCGCCCGCGACGTGCTCGGGCGACTGCAGCAACGCGGCGTCATCCGCAAGGACGAACGTTCGCGCTGGTACGCCCCGGCGCTGACCCCGGAGCACATCGGTGAACTTTATGAGCTGAGGGCAATCCTCGAACCGGTGGCGCTGGTGAAGGCCGCGCCTCGCTTGCCGAGCGGACTGGCAGCGCGCCTGCGGGCCAACCTCGAGGCCGCGATCGCCGAGGCCGACACCATCGGCGG
>JAEYRQ010000440.1 GCA_023435545.1 Pseudomonadota bacterium
GCCTCGGCCGCGGCCACCGGGTTGTGCACTGCCTGAACTACCGGCTGTGGATGGGCGGCTTCACCGACCACACCACGCTGGAGGCGACCGGCGCCACCGTCGTTCCCTTCGGCGTCGGCGACACCGAGCTTCTGGTGCGCACCATCCGCGAATTGGGGATCACCGCGATCTCCTGCACGCCCTCCTATCCGGCGGTGCTGGAGCGGGTGATCGCCGAGCGCTTTCCCGGCCTGAAGCCCCGCGACCTCGGGCTGAAGCTCGGCCTGTTCGGCGGCGAGGCCGGGCTCGACGATCCCGAGTTCCGCCGCCGGCTGGAGGAGACCTGGGGCTTTGCCGTGCGCAATGCCAACTACGGCGTCTCCGACGTGTTCTGCAATTTCGCGGGCCAGAGCGAGGCGTCGAACGACCTGCATTTCATGGCGCTCGATGTCCTCCATCCCGAACTCATCGATCCGGCCACCGCGGCGCCGCTGCCCTGGGCCGAGGGCGAGGAGGGCGAGCTGGTGCTCACCCATGCCAACCGCGAATGCCAGCCGCTGGTGCGCTTCCGCACCGGCGACATCATCGTGCTGACCGGCACCGGGCGTGCCGCCTGCGGCCGCACCGCGCCGCGCTTCCGCGTGGTCGGGCGCTCCGACGACATGGTGGTGGTGCGCGGCCTCAACGCCTTCCCGACGCAGGTCGCCGCCGTGCTCAACCTGTTCCCGGAGCTGTCGGGCGAATACCGCATCGTGCTCGAGGGGCAGGGGCCTTACGACATTCTGCCGGTCGAGGCGGAGACGGCGGACGGCATCGCCGCCGATCCCGGCCTCGCCCCAGGCCTGGCTGAGGCCATCGAGGCCCGCATCAAGCGCGAGATCGGCGTCACCGCGCGCGTCGCGCTCCTGCCCTTCGGCAGCCTGCCGCGCACCGAAGGCAAGACCCGCCGTGTCATCAGAAGGGACAGGCCATGACCGGAACCGTTCTCACCGCCGACCTCGGCGAGGGGGCGCGCAGGATCTCGCTCAACCGCCCGCAGCGGCTGAATGCCATCGTGCCGGAACTGCTCGACGATCTGGTCGAGGCGCTGCGGGCCGCCGACACCGACGACACCGTGCGCGCGATCGTGCTGACCGGCGAGGGCAGGGCGTTCTGCTCGGGCGATGATCTGAAGGACTTCGAGTCCCAGGTCGGCGATCATGCCTCCACCACCGCCTATATCGAGCGCATCCAGGACGTGACGCGCGCCATGGTCATGGGCGACACGCCGGTGATCGGTGCGATCCGCGGCTGGGCGGTCGGCGGCGGGCTCGAATGGGTGATCAACTGCGATTTCGCCATCGCCGCCGAGGGCACCCGCTTCTTCTTCCCCGAAGTCGCCTGGGGCGTATTCGTCACCGGCGGGGTGACCGAGATCCTGCCGCGCCTGGTCGGGCTTCAGCGCGCCCGCGAGATGATCCTGCTCGGCGAGAGGTTCGACGCGCATCAGGCCCGCGACTGGGGGATGCTCCGCGAGGTCGTGCCTGAAGAGAGACTTATGGAAGCCGCCACCGCGCTGGCGAAACGCATCGCCGCGCTGCCCCCCGGCCCGGTGCGGGATTTGAAGCGCATCCTCGCTCGCCGGCATGGCGCCGGACTCGAGGCCGCGCTCGCCGCCGAGACCGAGGCGACCGTTCGCGGCTTCCTCGACCCGGAGACCGCGAAGCGGATTGCGACGTTCGGCTGATCGGCGGGGCCGGTCGGCTCAGCTCTTGGCGAAGCTCAGCCGCGTCGTCGCCTGGCGCGGGCCGCCGGGCTCCAGCTGGTCGGTCAGCGTCAGCTCGAAGCGGCCCTCTCCGAGGCTGGTGATGGCAAGCCGCGCCGAGCGATCGCCGTTGATCTCCTTCGGCCAGGTGATGTCGAGCTTCAGCGTGTCGCCGACGCGCACGCCCGACAGCGCGGCCGGGCCGGCCGGCGAGCCGATATAGGTGCCGGTGTAGCGGCCGCTGGCTGGGTCGAGCCTCACGTCTACGGCGACGTTGCGGGTGAACACCATGTAGGCGCTGCAGGTGCCCTTCACCGACAGCGCGGTCGGCGAGGACGATCCGCTGGTGCGGCAGGTGACCTGGTGGGTGGAGGATTCGGCGTTCGGCTGGACATGGCCGCTGCCGCTCCATTCGCCGTCGAAGCGGGCGAGGAACACGTCGCTGGCAATCGCGGTGCCTGCAAGCGCGGTGAGCGGGGCGGCGATGGCGAGCGCGGCAGCGAGGCCGGGGATGATGTTCTTCATTGGTCTTGCTCGTCGGTCTAGTATTGCGTCGTATTGGTGGCGTTGCCGGCGCGGGCGCCGGGCTATGGTCTTTCCGGGCGCGGGGCGTCAGGCTTCGCGCGTGTACAACCACAACCAATGCGGCGAAAGCATGGTTCCACGCGGTGTTGGGCCGGGTGCCGCAAGGTCAGATGCGACCTTCCGCCGCCATGCCCCCGCGGGAGGGGAGGAGCCCCGGTCGAGGAGGGGTGCGGCTCGAGGAGGATCGAACAAATGACTCCCGGCTACTGGCTGTTCGAAACCGCTCTCGGCACCTGCGCGATTGCCTGGCGCGGCGAGACGGTGCTGGCGACGTCGCTGCCGGAAATGCACTCGGAAGCATTGAGGCAGCGCATGCTGCGC
>JAEYRQ010000504.1 GCA_023435545.1 Pseudomonadota bacterium
TGGATGAGGAGCGCGAGGCTGGCGGTCCTCATCCAGATGATCGTCCAGTTCGGCGCTCAAAATCCGCTCCGAAAGCGCCTTCTTCAGATCGTCGACGAGACCGTACCTGGCGAAAACCTCGTTCGGATCGCGGCCCGCAAGCAGCTGGTCCAGAAGTTCCTTCTCAATGGCCATGTGATGATTCTCCTTTCCATCATCATGGCCTCAAGCACGAAATCCCTGACAGTCCCCACGGGGAAACCTCGTTGATTCGAGGTCTCCTATGAATCACGGCAAACCCCATGCCGGAATCCCCTCCGCCTTCAAGCGATTGCCCTGGCATCCACTCCATCGGGTTTGCCGGAGGCTCCAACTCCTGAGAAGGTGGAACCATCATGAGCAAGACAACGAGCAATTGGCTGCGCAACCCCGACCAGACCCGCCGATCACCCGTTGCTCTCCCGGTGCAGCTGCGCCAATCTCACCCAAGGACTATTGCCTCAGCCGGATGACAAGAAGGGGTTACAGCAGGTCATTCATGTTTAAGGTCGTTCCCCCAAGTTCCATGCACTCGCGCGGTGCAACCGTCGAGTTCGTGGCGAATAGATTGCGCAGCGGCATCATCTCTGGGCGCTATCTCCCAGGGAAGCGTCTGATAGAAAACGATTTGACTCAAGAGTATGGGGTGAGCCGTCCTACGGTGCGCGAGGCCCTGCAGCGCCTTGGTTCCGAGGGGTTGATCGAGATGGTGCCCAACCGCGGGGCGATGGTGCGGCGGTTGACATTCGAGGAAGCGGACGAGCTGTTCGAGATCCGCATCGCACTCGAAGTGCTCGCTGTTCGCCGGGCGGCAAAGAATATCGAGGTGGAAGATACCGCCGCGGAATTCCGGGAGGCCATCGCCGGGATCTGGGACAGCCGCCTGCGCGACCCGCGGACCTACCTGGACGAGAACGAATCCTTCCACGAGGCGATCTTCGTCGCCTCGGGCAACCGCAAGCTAGCCAAGGTCAGCCACGAATTGCGCCTGCCGCTGATTCTTATCCAGATGAGCGGCGCGCTGTCGCGCAGCAATCTCGACCACTCCGTCGAGCACCACCGCAGGATCGCGTCTGCCATCCTCGATGGCGATCCGGACAGGGCCGAGCAGTGCCTTCGCGCCCATCTCGACGAGGCGAGATTCCTGCTGCAGACTGTGCCGGAGGATTTCCCGGCGGAGGCGTCGATCGGCTCCTAGCCGCCGGCCGGAGGACCGGCGCGCCTGACGAAGGGCAGGCTCTGACCGTCAACCACGACGAAGCTGATCTCCACTCGATCCCCGATCGCCACGTCCTGGCGGCCCTCCCCCACCAGCCGGCTGGTGATGCGCACGCCTTCGTCGAGATCGACGAGCACGGGCGTGTAGGGCAGCTGGTCGTTCCAGTCAGCGCCGTGGAACGACAGGTAGACATGGGTGAAGGTGTAGATCGTGCCGCTGCCCGAGGCCTCGACATTCTGGAGGTCGCCGGAGCCGCACGCCATGCAGAACATGCGCGGATAGTATCCAGCCTTGCCGCAGGCACCGCAGCGCTGCAGCAGGAACTTGCCCTCGTTGCACCCCTGCCAAAAGGCTTCGCTGTCGATGGACGGCTTGAAGAAGAGTGCCCTGTACGACATCGGTTCAGTCCCTCTCGAAGATCATCACGCCGCAGACGGAGAAAATGCCGCCGTTGCCGCTGGCGATGGCGAGGCGTGCGTCCTCGACCTGCCGCCTGCCAGCCTCGTGGCGCAACTGGCGAACCGCCTCGACCAGATGCAGCATTCCACCGATGTGGGCCTGCGACAGAAGCCCGCCGTGCGGATTGACCGGGCACTGGCCGCCAAGGCTCGCCCGTCCGTCGGCGACGAACGCGCCGCCACCACCCGGCGGCGCGAAGCCGAGCGCCTCAAGCGTTATCAGCACCGACACGGTGAACGCGTCGTGAAGCAGGGCGACGTCCATGTCCTGCGGCTCGACGCCGGCGGATTCGAGCGCGTCGAAGCCGGCGTCGCGCATGCCGTACTCGTCAATATCGGGGATCTGGGTCACGCTGTTGTGGGTCGCCCGCATCGCCATCGAACGGATCGTCGTCGCCTGAGCCCCCATCTGCCGCGCCCGCTTCCGGGTGGTCAGGACGATCGCGCCGCCGCCGTCGGAGACCAGCGAGCAGTCGAGCAGCCGGAACGGCGAGCTGATCATCCGGCTGTTGCGGTAGTCGTCGAGGGTGATCGGCTTCTTCATCATCGCGTTGTCGTTGAGAAGCGCGTGCTCGCGGGTGACCACCGCAACAGCGCCGAGGTCGTCCTCGGTGGCGCCGAACTCGCTGAGATAGCGCTGCCCGACCATGGCGTAGGGAATGACCATGCCATGCACGCCGTAGGGTTCCTCCCATTCCTCGCTACCGACGAGATTGTGCAGCACCATGCCGTGCATGTTCTCCGGCCGGCCGGTGTTGAGGTCTTCCCCGAACACGCAGACGCCGACCTCGCAGTGGCCCGCCCGGATGGCCCACACCAGCTGCTGGAGCATGGTCATCGCCGAAACGGTGCCCCCGACGTCGACGGTCGCGCAGAAGCGCGCGCGCATGCCCAAGTAGTCGAGCAGCGTCAGCGAGAACATCGAGTTCGGCGTCGCGTAGGGATCGAGGTTGACCAGCCCGTCGGCGTCGCGAACGCTCAGCCCGCAATCCTTCAGCGCCTCCCGCACCGCCAGCGCCTGGATCTGCACCGAGCTCATGCCGGGCAGCTTGCCGACCGGCGTCTCGCCGATCCCGATCACAACGACGTCGTCGTCTACACGCGGCATGGTCTACTCCTGAACGCTACGGGTCGATTGCGCCGCGATCTCGCGCAGCGCGTTCTTTTGCAGCTTGCCGTTGGCGTTGCGCGGCAGGGGCTCGTCGACCAGCCGGATCTGCTCTGGGACCTTGTAGTCGGCGATCTGGCCGCTGCAGAATTCCCTGACATCCGAAGCGGTCGCGCTGGCTCGTCCGAGATAGACGAAGGCGTGTACGCGCTCGCCGAGCACCGGGTCGGGGACGCCGACGACGGCTGCCTCGACGACGGCCGGATGGTCGTGGAGGACGCGTTCGACCTCGGCTGCGAAAATCTTCAGGCCGCCCCGGTTGATCATGTCCTTTTTGCGGTCGAACACGCGCACGAAGCCGTCGCTGTCGATGGCGCCGATGTCGCCCGATTTCCAGAACCCCCCGACGAAGGCCTCCGCGGTCGCCGCCGCGTCTTTCCAGTAGCCCATGCCGACCATCGCTCCGGCGACCCAGATCTCGCCGACCTCGCCGGACGGCACTTCCCTGCCGCGCTCGTCGGCGACGATCAACTCACCGCAGGCAACGACGCGTCCCACCGACGCGGGATGGCTTGCGGCCAGGGCTGGCGGCATCACGGTGATGGCGCTGCTGGCCTCCGTTGCGCCGTAGGCGTTCACCAGCTTCACGCCGGATAACGAGGCGGCCATCTTGCGCAGGATCGATTCCGGCATCGGCGCCCCGCTGCAGACGCCCATATGCCACGCGGAAAGATCGCGCGCGGCCAGATCCGGCTCGAGCAGGCAGAGATTGTACATCGCCGGTACGCCGACGAAGCAGCTCAGCCTCTCGCGCTCGGCGAGGTCGAGAAAGGCCTTCGCCTTGAACTTCTTCATCAGGACCAACCGGCCGGCGAGCTGCAGGCAGGGCAGCACGACGCCGCAGATGCCGCCGATATGGGCGGCGGGGATAGCGAGTATCATCGTCTCTGGGCCGGACAGGCCAAGGCTGCGGACCCAGTGGAGTCCGCCGTGCAGGGCACTGAGATGGGTGACCAGGGCGCCCTTGGGGCGGCCGGTGGTGCCTGAGGTGTAGCAGATACAGAAAACGTCCTCCTCACTGGCCCCTGCGCCGACCACTCCCGCCTCGATGGGTGGCGCCGCCGCCGAAAGGTCGTTGAACGGGCGCGATCCACCGCTGCCGCCACCGCCTTGGCTGCTGCCACCACGGCCCCCCACGGCGAACCGGTGCCGCACGTCCGGCGGCGCGAAGGCGAGGTCCGCCTCGTGCACCAGGACGGCGACGCCGGCG
>JAEYRQ010000106.1 GCA_023435545.1 Pseudomonadota bacterium
CACGTGTTCCCCCTGCGGAAGCCGTTATCGAGGAATTCAGGACTTCCGTGAATACTACGCGGCTTAAACCTTGGCTGTCGGGGCAACACATGAGACACGTTATCGCCTGCCTGATACTCGCAACCGCACTCGCCGCGCCGGCCGCGGCGCAGACGGTGCGGGAGGGGACCTACAACGTCTACGGAACCAATCCGGACGGTTCGAGCTACAGCGGCGAGGCGACGATCACGCTCGCCAGCGAGACGACCTGCATCATCGAATGGGTGACCGGCGACACCACGTCGGAGGGCATCTGCATGCTGTTCGACGATACCTTCGCGGCGAGCTACATCCTCGGCGACGACATCGGGCTCGTGGTCTACAGGGTGAAGGGCGACAGCGTGCTCGAGGGGGTGTGGACGGTCACCGGCCACGACGGCGCCGGCACCGAGATGCTGTCGCTTCGATAGGGCAGGGCGCGCAGCGCTGCCGGCTCAGGTCCGCGGCGCCATGAAATCGTCGATCGCGCCTTGCGAGGCGAGACTGTAGATCCCGCCGCGTGATGCCGTCACGCCGGTGATGCGGTGCATGGCGACCGCCATCTCGGCCGCTTTCAGCACGCAGGCGATGCCCTCGAGCACGGCCGCGCCGCCGATGCTGAACGGCTGCAGCTGCGAGAACAGCAGCATGGGCATGCCGCCGGAGGGAATCAGCACGTCGGCTCCGGCCTCGAGGAACGGGGCGACTTCGGCCTCGAACTCGCGCCGGATCTCCTCGCGGGTCTCCTCATGCGTGAGGCCCTTCATGAAGCGGTCGACGTCGGCCTGGATGGCGCGGACGCCGATGACGCGCTCGCGCAGCCCGTAGGCAATGACCTGGGCCTCGTGGATCGGCACGAAGACCGGGTTGATGGTGACCAGTCCGATCTTTCGCCCCATCGTGCAGGCGTGGAGCAGGCATGCCTCGCCCAGCCCGATCACCGGGATGTCGATCGCTCCGCGGCATTCCTGCAGGCCGGGATCGGGAAAGTGGCCGATGACGAAGGCGTCGTAGCCCTCCTCCTTCGCCCGCAGCGCGTTGCGGATCGTCTGGTCGGCACCGCGAAACTCGGTGATGGCGTGGAAATGCCGGTCGGGCGGCGACATGCCGTGAAGGTCCACGGTGGTGCCGGGTGCGGCGAGGCTGGTGAGCCGCGCGCCAAGGCGCTCGAAGTACGGCTTCTGAGCTTTCTCGTTGATGAAGCTCTGGTACCAGATGCGCACCGGGCGCCCGATCTCGGCCATCGCACCCTCCCTCTCGAGTCTCGTTGTCTCAGGCACCCCCGATCAGCCGCTTCAGCTTGCCGAGGGCCATCTCGTCACTCTCGCCATAGGCGATCGTGCCGACGAAGCGACCTGTCGCGTCCATGAGATAGACCGTGGCGGTATGGTCAAGCGTATAGCCGTCGTCCTGGTCGACCTTGCGGACATAGACCCGGAACGCCTTGGCGATGGCATCGACCTGTTCCTGGCTGCCGGTGAGCCCGACCATCCGCTCGTCGAACGCCGACATGTAGTCGGCGAGCGTGTCGGGCGTGTCGCGATCCGGGTCGACGCTAACGAAGACGACGTTGAGGCGGTCTGCGTCGGCGCCGAGGTCGCCGAGCCAGGTGGTCATCTCGTAGAGCGTCGTCGGACAGACGTCCGGGCAGTGGGTGAAGCCGAAGAAGAATGCTGTCGGCTTACCCAGGAAGTCCTGCTCGGTCACCGTCGCGCCGGTCGTGTCGACCAGCGTGAACGGGCCGCCGACGGAGGCGATGCCGCTTCCGTCGCCGGTGCCGAGCAGGCTGTCGCGGAACTGGCCCGACAGTAGCAGGAACAGGGTGGCCACCGCGACCAGCAGCACGGCGAGCCAGGCGGTCCAGCGTACGACCTTCATCGCGGCGCCTCCTCAGGTGTCAGTGCGTGTGGGCCGGAGCCTGCTTCTCTCCGACGCCGGCGGCCTTGAACGTGACCTCGATCTCGCCGGCCTTCTCGAAGACGAGAGTCGCCGGGACATCTTCGCCTTCCTTGAAGCCCTCGGTCACGTCCATGAACATGACGTGATAGCCGCCGGGCTTCAATTCGACGGTTTCGCCGGGCGCGATCGCGAGGCCGTCTTGCAATTCGCGCATCTTCATGACGCCCTCCTGCATCGTCATCTCGTGGATCTCGCCGCGGGCGGCGCGGGGCGTGGTGAGGCCGACAAGGCGATCGGCCTCGCTGCCGGCATTGGTGATGACCATGAAGCCGCCGCCGACCTTTGCGCCCGGCGGCATCGCCCGGGTCCAGGGGTGGTCGATCTCTTTGGCGCCGAGCTTGTAGTCGTGGGCCAAGGCCGCCGACCCGATGGTCACGGCGAGCGTGGCGGCGAGGATTGCGATACGCATGGGATGGTCCCTGTAGCCTGAAGCGGACGGCAGTCCGCAATCTGAAATGGTGCCGGAGGTCCGGCGCGCGTGTTCAGACAGGCTGTGCGGGTGGTGCCCGTATCCCGCCCGGACCGTGCCGGCCGCCGGCAATTGCCAGCTGATCCGTCGGGAGCAACCCTTCGCGGCTGCCACTTGCCCGGGCGGCAAGGACCCACGGGCCGGCATCGGTGAGCACCACTGGCGCATGATGGTGGGCGCAGACCATGCAGCAGGGCAGCTCGTGTCCCGCCGTCGCAGGATCGTCGGCGGCGACGCGCTGAAAGCCCTCGTCGGTGCAGATGATGACGGTGCCGTCGGCGAGCCGGGTGGTGCCAGCAGGAGGATGCAGGCCGACGAGCGCGAACAGGCTCGGCAGCATGAGCGCGAGCATCGCCAACACCGCCAGCGGGCGGCGTTCGCGGATGATCGAGCCTATGGCGCCACGCGACAACACGGTCCGCACTCTAGTACGGGCGAGGCCGGAATGGGAGGGACACCTTGGCGCAGGGAAGGCTGCGGTGCTTGGGGGCACCGCTTCAGGCATTGCTCCCGTGCACCGTCGCCGCTTGCGATATCTCCGCCGGGACGCCAATCTCACGGTCGAGAGGAAGATGCGGCGGCCGCAACCGCCGCTGCGGGGAGGATGCGGCATGGACGAAATTCGCGTGGCCACGTTCGCGGGGCCGGGGGAACCACCGATCATCCGCACGGTGGCGCGACCGCAGGTGCCGCCGAAGGGCGCGCTGATCCGGATCGGCGCCTGCGGCGTCTGCGGCACCGACCAGCACATTCTCAAGGGCCACTGGCCGAAGCCGCTGCCCTGGCCGTTCACGCTCGGGCACGAGCTCGCCGGTGAGATCGTCGAGATCGGCGACGAACTCACCGAAGACTTCATGGGCAAGCCGCTCAAGGTCGGCTCGCGGGTGATGCTGCCGCCGCTGATGCCCTGCGGCTCGTGCTACTACTGCGTTCACTATCCCGAGACGGCCAACAAGTGCCTGACGCCGGTCTACTACGGGCGCTACCTCGGCTTCGACAAGCCACCACATCTGTGGGGCGGCTGGGCGGAGGCGGTCTATGTCGATCTCGGCGAACTGCCCGGCACCAAGATCTACAAGCTGCCCGACGACATGCCCTATCTGCTCGGCTCGCTGTCGGAGCCGCTGACCTCCTGCATTCGTGCCTTCTCCCGCGCCCAGCGGATCGGTGCCTTCCCGTGGGGAGCGACGGTCGTCATCCAGGGGACGGGGCCGATCGGCATCCTCGCCATCGCCGCCGCGCTGGAAATGGGCGCCGGCCGGGTGATCGCGGTCGGTGCACCGGAGGACCCGCGCCTCAGGCTCGCGCGCGAATTCGGCGCCGAGGCCACTGTCAACATCGAGGAGGCGAAGACGGCCGCCGAGCGCATCGCGGCGGTGCGCGACATCGTCGGCGGCTTCGGGGCGGATCTGGTCATGGACTGTTCCGGCCACCCGACTGCGGGTCCGGAGGGCATCGAGTTCCTGCGCGACGGCGGCACCTATGTCGAGATGGGGCAGTTCACCGACGCCGGGTCCATCGAAACCAACTGGCACCGCATCTGTACCAAGGATCTCAACGTACTGGGATCCTGGGCCTTTACCGCCAACGACCTCGCCCTCGGCGTCGCCATGCTCGACAAGGCGCGCGACCGCTATCCCTGGCGCAAGATGCAGACGCTCTATCCATTCGACGAGGACGGCGTCACCCGGGCAGTAGCCGACGCGATGGCCATGCGGACGGTCAAGTCGACGATCATCCCCAACCCGGACCTGGCGGAAGCATGATGGCACATGGACCCGAGCCGGTCCGGATCGCAATGTGGTCCGGACCGCGCAACATCTCGACCGCGATGATGCGTTCGTTCGGCAACCGGCCGGACACGCATGTCGTCGACGAGCCGTTCTATGCGGCCTATCTGGAGATGACCGGCATCGACCATCCGATGCGCGGCGAGGTGATCGCGGCCGGCGAGACCGACTGGCGCAAGGTGGTCGAGGCGCTCACCGGCCCGCTTCCCGAGGGGCGGCACGTGCTCTACCAGAAGCACATGACCCACCACATGCTGCCGGAGATAGGCACCGACTGGATCGACGGGATGGCGAACGCCTTCCTGATCCGCCGGCCGGAAAACGTGCTCGCCTCCTATGTGCGCAAGCGCGAGGCGGTGAACTTCGACGATATCGGCTTCCAGCGCCAGGGCGAACTGTTCGACCGGGTGGCCGATGCGCTCGGCGAGGCGCCGCCGGTGGTCGACGCCTACGATGTCCTGTCCGATCCGCGTGGGGTCCTGTCAATGCTGTGCGAGCGCCTCGGCGTGCCATTCAGTGAGACGATGCTCGCCTGGCAGCGGGGATTCCGGACGACGGACGGCGTCTGGGGCGCGCACTGGTACGAGGCGGTCGCCGCCTCGACCGGCTTCACGCCCCCCGGCCCGGAGGTCGCCGAGCTGCCGCCGCATCTGCTGCCCATCGCCGAGAAGGCGCAGCCGATCTACGAGCGGCTGGCGCGGTATCGCATCAGGGGACGCGAAGCGGCGGCCTGAGATCGGCGACGCTCACGCACCGCGCATGTGCAGCGTCAGGCCGATCGCGTCCATCTCGGACTGGGACCGCTTGATCTCGGCGTGGCGGTCGCGCTCCTGGTTGCGCTCCTCCAGCAGTTCGACCTTCTTCAGCTCCTGGAACGCCTCGGCCAGCGCGTCGCGCGCGTCGTCTAGCTGCTGCTGGAGACCCATCACCGAGCCGCGAAGGTTGTCGCGGCGCTGCATCGCGGCCTTTGCGAAGGTTGGGTAGGCGAAGTGCCCGATGTCGGTGATTCCGACCCGGCGCTCCTCCTCGGCGATCTGCCGGTCAAGCTCGTCGGCCATGCGCTGGAAATCGGCGACCATCGTTTCGATCTGGGTCACCTGGCGGCGCTTCTCGTCAACTTGGAACCGCTTGAGGCGGATGAGGTTCTCTCGCGATTTCATTTCTGGATACTCCCGCGGTCATTTGCGTCGTCCTGCCCGGTTCCAAACACGATCCGTGCCAGACCTGCGTAGCCGTCCGCAATCGTGGTGGTCTCGTCCTTCGCTTGGCCGAGGAACGCCTCGAGTGCGTCGTGCCGCTCTATGGCCTCGTCGACGCCCGGATCCGCGCCGCGGCGATAGGCGCCGAGCCGGATCAACTCCTCCATGTCGGTGTAGGTAGCCATCAGCTGGCGCGCCTTGCGGATCGCCGGCAGATAGTCCGGATCGGCCGATCCCGGCATGGTGCGCGAGACCGACTTCGAGACATTGATCGCGGGAAACCGGCCGCGCTCGGCGATCGCGCGCTCCATTACGATATGGCCGTCCACAATGCCGCGCACGGCGTCCGAGATCGGCTCGTTGTGGTCGTCTCCCTCGACCAGAACCGTGAACAGCCCCGTGATCGATCCGCGCCCGGCGCCGGGGCCGGCCCGTTCGAGCAGGCGCGGCAGCTCGGTGAAGACCGTGGGCGTATAGCCCTTGGCCGTCGGCGGCTCGCCTCCGGCAAGTCCGATCTCGCGCTGTGCCATCGCGAAACGGGTGAGCGAATCCATCAGGCACAGGACGTCCCTCCCCTGGTCGCGGAAGTGCTCGGCGACCGTCATGGTCAGCCAGGCTGCCTGGCGCCGCATCAGCGCTGTCTCGTCGGACGTCGCCACCACCACGACCGCATTGGCCAGGCCATCGGGCCCGAGGTCGTCCTCGATGAACTCCTGCACCTCGCGCCCGCGCTCGCCGATCAGGCCGATCACCGTCACGTCGGCGGCGGCCTTGCGGGCCAGCATCGAGAACAGCACCGACTTGCCGACGCCGGAGCCTGCGAAGATTCCCATCCGCTGTCCGCGACAGCAGGTCAGGAACGTGTTGATGGACCGCACGCCGAGATCGATCGGTTCGCCGACGCGCGAGCGCGCGTGCGCCGGTGGCGGCTGGGCCCTGAGCGGGGCGGGGGCCGGGCCGGCAGCGATCGGTCCCTTGCCGTCGATGGGCTCGCCGTGGGCGTTGACGACGCGGCCGAGCCAGCC
>JAEYRQ010000632.1 GCA_023435545.1 Pseudomonadota bacterium
TTTGGTGCCGCCTAGCGCGCGGTGCGCGAGGGCGGCGCGCTGGTGGCACTGGTCAGCCGCTATTATTCGGTCGGCCAGCTCGCGGCCTCAAAGGCGATGCGCATCCTTGAAGGCGCCTCGCCGGAGACAATTCCCGTCGAGACGCTGAGCCGGTTCTCGCTGATCATCAATATGGACGTCGCCCGGGAGCTCGACCTCTACCCGCCGATCGAGATGCTGAACTACGCCGAGGTGCTCACCAACGCGCCGCGGTCGTGAACGCGCAACGGAGCTGGACGTGCAGTCAACCGGCCTAATCGCTCCGCACCCAACGGCGCTCACGCGCCGCGCGCTTGGCCCCGACGATCTCGATGCGGTGATGGCCCTGCATCTCGCCGCAACCGCGGCGGTCGGCCGGCCTGATCTGATCCGGCCCGAGAGCCGCGACTTCTTCGAGGCACTGATCGCCGGCGGCGGCTGGCTCGCCGGGGTGGTCGACGCCGAGGGGCTGCTGGCCTACGGCGTGCTGCAGTGGGATCTACCGCCGGCGGAGAACCTGCGGCCCCTGCTCGGCCTCTCCCCCGAGGCGCCCTTTGCCAAGCTGGCCGGCGCCTCCGTCAGGCCGGGATGCTGGGGCAGCGGCCTGCACGAGGAGCTGATCGCCATCAGGGTGGCGGAGGCGCGCCGGCGCGGCCTGCGCCACCTCTACGCCACCTCGGCGCCCGGCAACGCCCGCAGCTGGGAGAACCTCATCGCCCAGGGCTTCGCGGTTCGCGGCCTCGTCGAGCAGTATGGCGGGAACATGCGATACATCCTCTACCAGACCGCCGATGCACAGGAGGCTCCCGCTTCGGCGGGAACCTGGTGCGATACCGCGGATATCGCACGGCAGCGCGAATTGCTGGCCTCGGGACTGATGGGGGTGGAGTGGCGGCGCGGCGGCAACGGCGGACGCGAGATATGCTGGCACCCGATCCCGTGAGGAATCCGTCGATCGTGGAGCCCAGTCCGGCGCTCGCGGTCCATGAGCAGTACCCGGTGCTTGAGATCGACCTCGCCGCGATCCGCGCCAACTGGCGCGCCATGGCCGCGCGCTACGCCGGACCGGTGGTGTCGGCGGTGGTGAAGTCCGACGCCTATGGTCTGGGTCTCGACAGGGTGGCCGCCACGCTGGCCGACGCCGGCTGCGCGACGTTCTGGGTGAACGATCTCGACGAGGCGGTCCGGCTGCGCATGGCGCTGCCGGATATGACTGTCTACGCACTGTTCGGGCTGGGACTGCACGGTCCCGTCAACTTCGTCGGTACCGGCATCGTGCCTGTCCTGTCCAGCCTCGCCGAGGTGGAGCTCTGCGCCGACGCCGCGCGGCGTGGCGGGCGCCGGATGCCGGTCGCGGTGCAGCTTGACACCGGCCTCGGCCGCCTCGGCCTCACCCGACGCGATGTGGACCGCCTCGCCGGGCGGCGCGACCTGCTGGATGCGCTCGAGATGCGCTGCTGGGTCTCGCACCTGGCCGCCTTCGACCTGCCCGACGAAGCCTCCAACCTCCGCCAGCGGGCGGCGCTGGTGGACTGGGTCGGGCGGCTCAAGCCGGCGCCGATCAGCCTCGCCTCCTCCGCCGCGATGTACATGGGCGCGGATTGGCATTTCGACATCGCCCGAATCGGCAGTGCGCTGTTCGGGGTTCAGACCTCGGTGCGCTGGCAGGAGGGACTCCGGCCCTGCTACCGGCTCACCGCCCCGGTGCTGCGGGTGGCCGATCTGCCGGCCGGCAGCACCCTCGGCTATCGCGGCGCGGCACGGCTCGAACGCCGGTCGCGCATCGCCACCACCATCCTCGGCTACGCCAACGGACTGCCGCAGGCCTTCGCCGGCTTCGGCACCGCGCGGTTCGACGACCATGCGGCCCCCTTCGTCGGCGGCCTGTCGATGAACCTGTCGATGCTGGACGTGACCGATCTGCCCGAATGCGCGGCGACGGCGGGCGCCCGCTGCATTGTCTTCGACGAAAACTCGACGATCGACAGTGCCGCAGCACGGCTCGGCTGCGCCCCGAACGCGCTCCTCACCCAGATCGGCGGCAACACTCGCCGCCGATATGTCGATGAGGCAGCTACCCCGACAGGGCGCTGACGGCGGCGCCGGCGTCATCATAGATCGCAAACAGCTTGGCGAAGCCGCTGACCTGGAATACCTCACGCACCTGCGGCGCCATTCCCGAGAGCGCCAGCGGCACGCCGCTCGCCCTGCTCTTCTTGGCCGCCATCAGCAGGACCCGAAGCCCGGCGCTGGAGATGTAGGTCAATTCGGCGAAATCAACGACGATGGCGCGGCCCGTGTCGAACTTCGGCAGCAGCGCCGCCTCGGCGTCGCGGGCGGTGTTGCTGTCGATGCGGCCCACCGGCGCCATGACGCAGACCCCCTCGCGATCCTCTTCCCGGATATCCACGTCAACCTCCCTCTTCGCTGTTCGCGACCCTCGCCGGCAATCGCTTGGTCAGCGTCACCTCGTTGCGCCCCTCGTGCCGCCGGTAGTCGAACCCGTCCATCATCTCCCGTACGAAATGCACGCCGAGCCCGCCGATCGGCCGCTCCTCGACGCCGGATTCGAGATCCGGCTCCGGCGCGTCGGAGGGATCGAACGGCAGCCCGGTATCGCTGATTCGCACATTCAGGATATCCCCCGCCAGATCGACCAGCACCTCGATCCGCCGGTCCTCGATGCCGGCGAAACCGTAGCTGATGGTGTTGGTCAAGAGTTCGTCGAGCGACAGATTGACCGCGTGCGCCACGTCGGATCCGATGGCATGCACCTCGCAGAATGCCTCGATCCGCGCGGCGAGGACGGAAATCTCGGCCAGATCGTCGCCGACGTCCAGGCGCATCCGCGTCGGCGGCGGCTGGCGGCTCGGCACCATCGTTTCCCCGGGCTCCGCCACCGCGGCCTCCGTATGCCGATCCTGGACCAGGTACACGTCCTCGCTGCCGAACTGCTTCGGCAGTTGCTTGCGGCCAAGATACGTCACGCCGTAGCGCGGCGCATAGTCCTGCCCGGTCAGCCGTGCCTCGTCGGCCCGCTCGTCCATTTCCGCCTTCAAGAGCGCGACGAAGTGTTGGGAGGCGCAGATCGCGCCGGGAATCGCCAGCGGCTCTATGCGGGCGGCGCGGTTGACGTGGTGGCCGAAGATCATGCTGCGTCCGGTCAGCGGATGCAGGCCAACGAAGACCGGCCCCGCATGCAGCGCGATCCGGAAGCGCGGCCGGTGGCTGAGCCCGAAGCCCGACGGCTCAATACCCGCCACAGCATCGGTCAGCGCCGCGGCGTAGTCGGCGAGATCGTGTGCGGTCTCCGCCGCCGCATGCACCGCGTCGCCCCAGGTGTTGATCAGGATCGGCGGTTTCGCCCGCTCCTCGACCTGTTGCTGCGCCTCGGCGAGGAAGTCGAACAGCAGCGGGATCTCGCGGTCCTGGAACTGCGTGTAGGTGGCGATGTCGGCGAACAGGATCGCGCGGATCGCCCTTGGGCTGACGCCGAGCTCGAAGCCGTCGAGATCGATGTCGTCGATGTCAAGTGGATCGACAGAGCTACCCTCGCCGCCTGCCCCGAGTTCGTCGATGTCGATGATCGACAGCCGTGAGAGTTCCGGCCACTGGTCCATGAAGTCGGCGGGGCTGCCGGGCTCCGGCGCCGCCCGCGGGCTCCACAGCAGCAACAGGTGCGGCGGCTGGTCCAGCGCTTCGCCGCGCAACCGCGCCATGCCTTGCAGCATCTGGTTGTTGAAGCGCACCAAGGTCTCGTCGCCGAGCAGCCGCTCCTCGCAGCTGACGTTGACGCTGGCCGCCTTCCCGCACAGGGCCTCGAAGCGGTCGACCCAGCCGTCACCGGCGGGCGCGACGTACTGGTCGACGAAATCGGCGCGCTCGCAGGGAAGCCAGATGTTCAGCTCCCCCCCGAGCGCGACCATCTCCTCGCCGAAGATGATGTCGCCGCCCGCCGAGGCCGACGCGTAGCCGATCATCGCGCCGAGCTCGACGAGCCTGGCGCGCGTCGCCGCGCGCACGGCACCCTCGAGCGGCTCGGGGAAGTGTCCGGCCCTCGCGCCCTGGTCGATGCGCTGGCCGGCGCACAGGACGATCGGAGCCTGCGCGCTCAAGGCCGGCCTCAGGCGCCGGCGGCCGCAACCACTGCGATCTCGACCAGATAGCTCGGCGCGGCCAGCTTCGCCTCGACGGTAGCGCGCGCCGGCGTGTTGCCGGGCGACACCCAGGCGTTCCACACCTCGTTCATCTCGTTGAAGCGCGACATGTCGGTGATCCAGATGGTCGCGGACAGGAGACGGCTCTTGTCGGTGCCGGCCTCGGCCAGGAGGCCATCGATCCGGCGCAGGATGTTCGCGGTCTGCTCGCCGACCGTCGCGGCCGGGCCGTCCAGATCGACCTGCCCGGCAAGGAACACGAGGCCGCCATAGGCGACGGCCTGGCTCATTCGGCGTCCGGTCTGGTGGCGCGTGATGGTCATGGCGGATCGTTCTCCCTCGGTTGTTCGGCCTAGATCCCGATGCAGGCGTACTTGACGTCGAGGTACTCGTCGAGCCCGTATTTCGACCCTTCGCGTCCGAGGCCGGAATCCTTCACCCCGCCGAACGGGGCGACCTCGGTGGTGATGACACCGGCATTGATGCCCACCTGCCCGTACTGAAGCTTCTCCATCACCCGCATCGCCCGGCTGAGATCACGGGTATAGGCATAGGCCGCAAGCCCGAACTCGGTATCGTTCGCCATCGCCACCGCCTCGGCCTCCGTCTCGAACCGGAAGATGGGGGCGAGCGGCCCGAAGGTCTCCTCCCGGGCTACCTTCATCGCCGGCGTCACGCCCGTCACCACTGTCGGCTCGAAGAATGTGTGGCCGAGCCCGTGGCGTTCTCCCCCGGTGACGATCCGCCCGCCCTTCGACAGCGCGTCCTGAAGATGCTCCTCGACCTTGGCGACCGCGGCCTCGTCGATCAACGGCCCCTGCGCGACGCCGTCCTCGAGCCCGTTGCCGACCTTTAGCCTGGCGGCGGAGGCGGCAAATTTCTCGACGAAGGCGTCATGAATGCCGGACTGGACGAGGATGCGGTTGGCGCAGACGCAGGTCTGGCCGGAGTTGCGGAATTTTGACTGGACGGCGCCATCGACGGCGGCATCGAGATCGGCGTCGTCAAAGACGATGAACGGCGCATTGCCGCCCAGTTCCATCGATACCCGCTTCATGCCGGCGGCGGCAGCCGCGGTGAGTGCCTTGCCGACCTCGGTCGATCCGGTGAAGGTGATCTTCCTCACCGCCGGGTTCGAGGTCATCTCCTCGCCAATCGGCCGCGCCGATCCGGTGACGACGTTGAGCACGCCCGCCGGGACGCCGGCCTCCTCGGCGAGCACGCCCCAGGCGATGGCGGAATAGGGCGTCTGGCTCGCCGGCTTGGCGACGACGGTGCAGCCGGCAGCCAGTGCGGCGCCGATCTTGCGGGCCAGCATCAGCGTCGGGAAGTTCCACGGCGTGATCGCCGCGACGACCCCGACCGGCTGCTTGATCACCATGATCCGCCGCTCCGGCCAGGGCGAGGGGATGGTGTCGCCGTAGACCCGTCGCGCCTCCTCCGAGAACCAGAGCACATACTGCGCCGCGAGCCCTACCTCACCCCGCGATTCGGTGAGCGACTTGCCCTGCTCGGTGGTCAGCAGACGGGCGAGATCCTCCTTGTTCGCCTCGATCGCAGCCGCCAGGCGCCGCATGATCTCGGCCCGAGCCGCGCCGGTGCGCCCGCTCCAGTCCGGGAACGCGCTCTCGGCCGCCGCGATCGCGCGGCGCGTCTCGGCCGTCCCGACGCCCGGAACGGTGCCGATCACATCCCCGGTCGCCGGGTTGGTAACGTCGAATGTCTTGCCGTCGTCGGCACCCACCCACTCGCCGCCGATGAAGTTCGCCTCGCGCTGAAAGGGCAGTAGGTTTCTCATGAGCGTTTCCCGTCCATATCGTTTCAGTGTGCCGTGGGGATCGCTCACCACGCCGCCCGGTAGATCGCCAGCGCATCCGCTCGGGTCACAGGGCGGGGATTGTTGACCAGCAGCCGGGTCTGCTTGATGGCGTCGTCGGCCATCATCTCGAGTGCGTCCTCGGGGATACCGACATCCCGCAGCCTGGGCCGCAGCCCGCAGCGCGTGGACAATTCGGCCAGACGATCGGCGAATGCCGCGCCCCGCGCCTGCGTTCCGATCTCGGCAAGCTCCGGAAACACGATCGGCGCGATGTCGGCATAGGCCTCGCCGGCCGTTTCCGCGTTGAAGCGCAGCACATGCGACAGCACCAGCGCGTTCGACAGGCCGTGGGGAATGTGGAAATGCCCACCGATCGGATAGGCGAGCGCGTGCACCGCGGCGACCGGCGAGTTGGCGAAGGCCTGGCCCGCCAGCATCGAGCCGAGCAGCATGTCGGCGCGCGCCGCCCGGTCCTTGCCGTCATGCACCGCCGTCTCGATCGCAGCGCCCATCAGCCGCAGCGCCTCGCAGGCGAGCGCCCGTGACACCGGATTGTTGTTGGCGCTCGCCGAGGCATAGGCCTCGATGGCGTGCACCATCGCGTCGATCCCGGTAGCGGCCGTCACCGCTGGCGGCAGGCCGACGGTGAGTTCGGGATCGAGCAGCGCGATGTCCGGCAGGAGGACGGGCGAGACCACGCCCATCTTCTCGTGGGTGCCGGTGGTGACGATCGAGATCGGCGTCACCTCCGACCCCGTCCCCGCGGTGGTCGGCACCAGCATCAGCGGCAGGCGCGGCCCCCTGGCGTTGCCGACACCGTAGACCTGCGGCAGCTTCTCCTTGCCCACCGCCAGCAGCGCCACCAGCTTGGCGACGTCGAGCGAGGAACCGCCGCCGAAGCCGATCACCGCATCGGCCCTGTGGTCGAGCGCGTGCTTCGTCGCAGAATGGATCACGTGCTCCGGCGGATCGGCCTCCACGTCGGAGTAGACCGCGACGTCGAGGTCCGCATCACGCAGTGCGGCCAGCGCCGGCTCTATCAGTCCGAGCTTCACCAGCCCCGGATCGGTGACGACGAGCACGCGGCGCCAGCCCCTTGCCGCGGCGAGCGTCCCGATTCGCGAGGACTCGCCCGACCCGAAGACGATGCTGCCGGCGGTGTTGAAGGTGAAAGGCCTCATGATCCGAAACTCCAGTTGAGCAGGGTGGCCACGGCGGCGATCAGTACGACGACCCAGAACCAGATCATCACGAGCTTCGTGCCGGCCGCGGGCGGTGGCGGCAGAGTGCGCTCGGCCTTGGTGGCGAGCTGGATGAATTTCGTCGGCATCGTCGCCATGCCCATGCGATCCGCGAGGAACCACACCAGCAGCACACCGAGCGCCCACCACAGGAACTGCCAGGCCCACAGCGGCGGGATGGCGAGCGGCCAGGCCTCCAGTCCGCCGGTCGAATTGCCGAACAGCACGTTGCCGATCACCGCCCCCGGACCCAGCGCGAAGAACAGCCAGGCGATTGCCACCGCCCATGCCACGAGCTTCAGATAGTGGCGGCGGACAGGGAGCACGGCATGGCTCGCCAGGAAGTCGTGGAAGGCCCGGCGCTGCGATCTCTCTTCCTCGCGCTGGCTGATCAGCGAGATGACGATGACGATGACGATATTGGCGAAGAGGCCCCAGCCGCCGGAATGGATGGTCCACGGCCACCGGCCCCAGGGAATCTCCAGCCCGAAGAAGCCGGCGAGCGCGATGCCGAAGTCCTCGGTGAACAAGACGAAGGCCATGCCGGTGACAAGCCCGACGGTCGCCGCCGGCCTCGTGATCCAGGGGATCCAGCAGATCCCGGCGAGCACCGGCAGCAACTGCAGGCCGAAGCCGAGCGCCAGAGCGCCGAGCGCCACCGCCGCGCCCGGTGCGAAACTCTGCAGCATCAGCGCGATCAGGATGATCAGGCCGACGCCGATGCGGGCATAGAGCCGCTGGCGTTCCAGATCGAGCTCGGGGTCGATGTAGCGGCGGAACACGTCGCGGACGACCAGGGTGCTAGCCGCCGAGGCCGACATCGCCGCGAGCCCCTGCACCGCAGCGACCGCGCAGACGGCGGAAATGGCCGCGAACCAGGGCGCACTGTCGGCCAGCATCGAGACGTAGGCACCGACCACGCCGCCGGGCCCGGTCGCCAGTTCGATCGCAGGCTCGCCGAGGAGACGCAGGCCGAGCCCCTGCGCGACCGCGAACATCAGCAGCACGCCGCCCATGAGGCCCGCGGAGGCCCATGTCGCCTGCACGCCGAAGCCCTTTGGACTGCGGCTGGAGAAGGCCAGCACCGAGAACACCGGATTGAGCGACAGCCCCATCAGCGCCAGCCCGAACGACAGGATCATCGCCCCGGTCCAGAGGCTTCCCGCCGGCGCCTCGACACCAAGGCCCATCGTGTACTGGATGGCGCCGGGTATCCCGAAGTAGGACGCGGTGACGGGCGCGACCTCGCCCTCGGCCGGCGTCGTGGCGAGGCTCAGCTGGCCGAGACCGGCGGTGAAGGCTCCGAACCCGCCGACGAACCAGTAGGCGTAGAGGCCGAGCAGGACGATGCCCGCCACCATCAACACGCCCTGCAGCGTGCCCACATAGGCCGCCGCCCGCATGCCGCCGAAGGCGACATAGGCGAACACGATCACGGTCATCACCCACATCGCCGTGTGCCGGCCGACCCAGCCCTCGCTCAGCGAAGCGACGATCGAGCCGGCAACGCCGAGCTGCATCGAGACGAACGGGATCGCGAAGGTGAGCGCAATCACCAGCATCGCCAGCCGGATCACTTCGCCGCCGAAGTAATGCCCCGCCATCTCACCCGGCGTGACGTAGCCGAAACGCTTGCCGAGCATCCACTGGCGCTTGAGGAAGAAGGCCGAGCCGAGCCCGATGGTGACTGCTCCGAGGCAGACTTCCGCGAAGGGGAAGCCGTCGCGCAGCACCATGTCGGGAAATCCGAGCGCCATCCAGCCGTTGAAGGCGAGCGCGGTGCCGGCGGCGACAACGACCCAGGACGGCAGGTTCCGGTCGGCCAGGAAGTAGCTGCGCGGATCGTCCGACAGTCGCGCGCTCGCAAGCCCCCAGAACAGGCTGAAGGCGCCGTAGAGACCGAGGAAGGCGATGAGCCAGACCGCCGTCTCACTCAAGGCGGCCACTCCGCGTGTGTCCCGGCTCCTGTGTCGCTGCGCTCGTCATCTGCCGGCGGCCGCCCGCTAGTTCCTGTGGATGTGGAACATGGAGAAGGCCCCCTTCAGCCCGAACCGCGTCGCCAGGTAGACCACGAAGCAGGCGGCCGCGACCGCGAGCCCGAGCAGCCCGGAGAGTGCGTTCGACAGCGTGAAGGCCGGATCGAAGGCCCAGAACACCAGGAAGCTGAACGCCGCCAGGCCGAACAGCGAGATGCCGGCGGCGATCTCGCCCGACCGGAAGCCCATGCCGTAGATCCGGTTGATGATCAGGTGCGACACGAAGCCGGCGACGAGGACGAGGTAGCCCGCCGCCGCGACCAGGATATGGTCGGCGCGAAAGCCGGTCGCCACGAGCGCGAGGCTGAACGCGCCGAACAGCCCCCAGCTCGTCAGCACCGCAAGCCGCTGCTCGGCATCGGTCTCGGCTTCGCTCATACCCTCCCCCGTCGGTGTCGTCATCTCGCGTCAGCCGCCTCCGGTCGCCGACCGGGTCCGGCCTCGCCCCGACGCGTTGTCCGCCTACTGCTTCGTGCCCGACGCCTTGCCGCCGCGCGGCGGCTTCTTCTCATCGGTCTCCGGCGTGTACTGCGCCTTCGAGAGGCCTTCGAGCCCGTTGACATTGATGGAATGCGGCGACACGCCGATCTCCTTCAGGAGCGAGTCAACGAAGGGTGCCTGCGCCCGATACTGCAGAGCGGAGTTCACCACCGCTTCGGCCAGATTGGTCGGCGCCTTGCCGCCTCCTCCACCACCACCGCCATCGCCGCCAGCCGCGCCGCTCGCCATCAGGCCGTCGCCGCCGACATGCGTGCCCGAGAAGCCGGGCAGGCCGTCGACATGCAGGATGCGAATCGATTCGATCTGCTCCATCGGCTTGACGCTCTCGCGGATGATCGCCGGCAGGTTCTCCACCAGACGCTGGTGCAGCGCACTGCGGCGGTTGGCGTCCGAGCGCAGGTTCTCCGCCTCGTTGAGCTTGCGCTTGCCCTCGGCCTCGACCGCGAATCGCTCCTCCAGTGCCTTGACCGCGAGGCGGTCGGCGTCGGCGCGGTCCTTGGCGGCGGCCTTCTCGGCGTCGGCGGCGGTCTTCAGCTTGATCGCCTCGCGCTCGGCCTCCTGCGAAGCCATTACTAGCTCGATCAGCTTGCGGCGCTCGGCCACCTCGGTCTCGCGGCGGGTGGCGACCTTCTCCTGCGCCACGATCATGGCGGCGCGCGCCTCCTCGGCGGCGGCCTGCGCCTCGGACTGCTCCTTCGACTTCATAGCCACCGCGATCGCGCTCATCTGCTCCTCGAGCTGGCGCAGCTTGGCGCGCTCGATCTCGAGCTTCTCCAGCGCCTGTTCGCGCGCCACCCGCTCGGCGTCGATGACGCGCTCGCGGGCGATCCGGGCCTTCTCGATCTCCTCGCCGGCGCGGATCTGCGCCTGCTCCATCTCCCGCTCGCGCTCGGCCTTTTCCTGCGCGATCTCGGCGCGCTGCTGGGCGCGGCGGAACGAGACCTCGCGCTCCTGCTCCAGACGGGCGTACTCGCTGTCCCGCTGGATGTTCAGCGCCAGCATCTCCGCCTCCAGGTTTTTCTTGCGCATGGCGATCATCGTGTCCTGCTCGATGTCGTTGCGCTTCTTCTTGCGGGATTCGATCTCCTGGGTGAGGCGGGTCAGGCCTTCCGCGTCGAAGGCGTTGGAGGGATCGAACAGCTTTATGTCGGCCTGGTCGAGGCTGGTCAGCGAGACGGTCTCGAGCTCCAGCCCGTCCTGGGTGAGTGTGTCGGCGACGAGAGACCTGATCGAACGGATGTAGTCGGCGCGATGCTCGTGGATCTGCTCCATCGTCATCTGCGCGGCCACCGCGCCCATCGCATCGACGAAGCGGCCCTGCACCAGGTCCTTCAGGCTTTCCGGGTTCATCGTCCGGTGGCCGAGAGTTCGGGCGGCGGCGGCGACCGATTCCGCGTTGGGTGTCACCCGGACCGAAAACTCGACGGTCACCTCGATGCGCAGCCGGTCCTTGGTGATCAGCGACTGCTCGCGGGCGCGCCGCACCTCGAGCTTCAGCGTGTTCATGCTGACGTCGGTAACGTCGTGGACGATCGGCAGCACGAAGGCGCCGCCGCCCATCACCACCTTCTCGCCGCCGAGACCGGTGCGCACGAAGGAGACGTCCTTGGACGAGCGCCGGTAGAGCCAGTGCAGGAGGTAGGCCAGCACCGCGATAACGATGGCGGCCAGAATGATGAAGGCAATGATGTCTGCGCCGGTCATTGGCGAACCCTCCCGTCCGAATTCCTGCTCACGCGCTTCGACGCATCATCGTGTCGGACACCGCCGGTCATCGCGGCGCCTCCCCCGGCTTCAGGGCCACGGCGAGAAACGCCAGGCCGAATGCGATGCGATTGATGAAATCGGTGAGGTTGTAGGCGATGGCGAGCCCGCCGGTGTCGACGCCGCCGCCGAAGCTCGAGATGAAGTTGCCGAGTGGATAGATCGCCCAGCCGATGGTGACGATCAGCCTCAGCCAGAAGTAGCCGCGCTGCAGCCGCGCGTCGTTGCTCTTCGCGACGACCTCGCTCATCTGGCCGAAGAAGGCTTCGCCCAGGATGTAGAGCCAGCCGACGATGCCGATCAGGAAGGCGAGGGTGGGA
>JAEYRQ010000644.1 GCA_023435545.1 Pseudomonadota bacterium
GTTCCGCATCGTGCAGTCTTCGGGGTCCGGCGAACGTGGCGAGGGCTACGAGATCACAGGCCAGGTCCGCAATGGCGACCGGCTGAGGATCACCTGCCAGCTCGTCGACCGCACCACTGGCAACACACTCTGGGCCGACAGGTTCGACTTCGGCAACGATGCCAGCTACGACGCACAGGAGCGGATCGCGGTGGCCGTGGTCACCGCCCTGCAGCTCAAGCTGACCGACGGCGAGACTGCGAGTCTCTGGTCGAACAGACCCACCTCGATGGCCGCATGGGAAGCGTTTCACCGCGGCCGCATGGCCGAAGCGCGCTACACCGTCGACAGCAACTCCCGCGCAAGAGCCCATTTCGCCAGCGCCATGGAGATCGACCCGGACTATGTCCCGGCGATCGTCGCGCTCGGCTTCAACCACCTCGATGCCGTCCGCCTCGGCTGGAGCCACGACCCCCAAGCCGACCTCGAGCGTGCGAACGGTCTTGCCGAGAGCGCGCTGGACAAGGATTCGGGTGACCCCTACGCGATCGCGTTGCAGGCCTATGTGCAGCGTGCGCAAGGCATGCCGGACCAGTCGGTGACAACCATGGCGAGCGCTGTCCGCGCTGCGCCGAGAAACGGCGAGCTTGTCGCATATCTGGCGCACCTGCTCTGGCTCCAGGGGGATCACGCCGGCGCCGTCTCCCAGCACCGGCGGGCGCTGGAACTGATCCCTCAACCCGGTTCCTGGGTCCGGGCCAATCTCGGGCTGGCTCTACTCTGGGACAACCGCCTGCGCGAGGCGCAACAGACCTTTGAAGCCGTCATTGCCGGCGACGCCGAGTATGTGCGCGCCTACATCGGGCTGGTCGTGTCGCTGGTGCGCCAGGGTGAGCTGGATGCGGCCAGGGAAACGTACCGCGGGCTGATAATGGTCGAGCCCGGATTCGACCCCCGGCGGTGGATGGTCCAGAACAGCCACTTCAATCCGCCCGACTGCGAAGCGTTCATCGCCGACCTGATGCGCGCCGCCGAATGACCGACAGTCCCGGAAGGCCGTTCAGCGCTCGCAGAGGACGAGCATGGCGAACGGCCGGTCCTCCAGCGTTCCCAGATGGTTGTAGGTCTTCACCAGGTAGTGGCCGGTGGCCCTCTGGACCACGATCAATCCCCTGTCACCCGTCGGGCCTGGTCCGCTGATGGATGCGGTGGCGGAGCATCCAGGATAGATCGCCCGGCTGAAGGTTACGGTGTACTGGCCGTTCGGCCCGACCTTCGTGACCGAGGCCGCTCCGGCTCCGCCGTTGAGGTTGCCGGTCGAGGAGACGCGCGCCGACATCATCGCCATGCCGAGCGTCTTGTCCGGCGCAGCGCGCAGGGACCCCGCGAGCGAGGCGAGCAGGACGCCAAGTGTCACAAACAGTACCGCTGATCTGAAACCGGTCATCGATCAATCTCCCGTCGGCTGAAACAAGGCGCCGAGGATGGCGATCGCCAGCGGGCGCCATGCCGCACCGTAACCCAAAGCAGTCCCGGGGTCCAAAACGGCGCCGGCGGACTGCCGCGTTGTCAATGGCCTGCCCGCGACATACCTTCCCGACCAACCCGCCGCAGGACCCTGCCCATGACTCACGATTACGCCGACGATCCCCGCAACGCGTTGATCCTGATTTCCGTCAACGGCGCGCTGGTACCGCGCGACCAGGCGGTCGTCTCGGTGTTCGATTCCGGCTTCATCCTCGGCGACGGCGTCTGGGAGGGATTGCGCGTCGTCGACGGCGGCATCGCCTTCCTCGACGCCCATCTTGCGCGCCTCTACGAGGGCGCCAAGGCGATCGACATGGACGTCGGCCTGTCGCGCGATGCGCTGGCTGCACGCATCTTCGACTGCCTCGACGCCAACGGGATGGCCGAGGGCGTGCACATCCGGTTGATGGTCACGCGCGGCATCAAGAAGACCCCGTACCAGGATCCGCGCGTCACCATCGGCCCGGCAACCATCGTCATCATCCCGGAGTACAAGACCGCCTCGGACGCGAAGAAGCGGACGGGAATCGACCTGTTCACGGTCCATGTCCGCCGCACCGCGCCCGACATGCAGGACCAGAAGCTGAACAGCCACTCCAAGCTCAACTGCATCCTCGCCTGCATCCAGGCGACCAAGGCAGGCGCGGACGAGGCGCTGATGCTCGATCCGGACGGTGCGGTCGCGACCTGCAATTCCACCCACTTCTTCATCGTGCGGGCCGGCGAGGTGTGGACCTCGGACGGGCTCTACTGCCTCGGCGGCATCACCCGGGCGAACGTGATCCGGCTGTGCGCGGAGAACGGCATTCCCGTCCGGGAGAAGCGCTTCTCGCTGACCGACGTCTACGGCGCCGACGAGGCTTTCGTCACCGGCACCTTCGCGGGCCTGACCGCCGTGCACCAGGTCGACGGGCGCATTGTCGGAATGGAGCCTGGGGACGGCGAGCGGGCCGGCCCGGTTACCCGGCATCTGTCGGCGCTGTACAAGGACCTGGCGCGGCGCGAATCGGTGCGTCCCGCCTGAGCCCGCTCGCGGCATGGCCGGCATCACCCTCCTGTCGCGCCTCAAGGCGGTGGACCCGCGGCAGGTCGCGGTGGCCGTGCTCACGGTCGCGATCGCCGGCGTCGCGGTCTGGGTGTTGCGCGAACAGCTGGCCGATGTCCACGTCTTCGAGATCCGGGCGGCGGTCTACGCGGTGCCGCCGGCCGCCGTCCCGATGTCGCTCCTGCTCGTGGCCGCCGCCTATCTGTGCCTTGCCAGCTACGACTGGATGGCGCTGAAGGTGATCCAGCGGCGGCTGCCGACGCCGCAGGTGCTGCTGACGGGGTTCACCTCCTACGCGTTCTCAAACAATCTCGGCTTCGCGCTGCTGACTGGCGGCTCGATCCGCTATCGCGCCTATTCGGCGCTTGGCCTGCCGATCTCCGATATCGCGCTGATCACCGTCTATTCGCACGTCCCCTTTTTCCTCGGTGCCGGCGGGGTTCTGGCGATTGCCGGGCTCACACGGCCGGACGAACTCGCGGCCGCGATCGGGGTCTCGCAGCGCCTGGTCGAGATCGTCGGCATCGTCTCCGCGACATCGATCGCCGTTTACCTGGCGCTTGCCGCCTTCTGGGGCCGCCCTGTCACGGTGTGGCGCTACTCGATCCCTGTGCCGCGCCTGCCGATCGCGGTCACCCAGCTCGTGATCGCCACGCTCGACGTGTTCATCACCTCGGCCGCCCTCTATCTGCTCATCCCGGTCGAGCTGCCATACGGCTACCTCGCCTTCGCCGCCCTGACCGTCGCCGCCTTCACCGCCGGCGTCGCCAGTCACGTGCCGGGCGGGCTCGGCGTGATCGAGGCGGTGCTGCTGCTGAGCGTGCCCAACGAGGCCAAGGCCGGGCTCCTGGCGGCCCTGCTGCTGTTCCGGATCTTCTACTACCTGCTGCCGCTCGCGATCTCCGGCGGGCTGATAGCCTTCGGCGCCGTGCAGTCCGGAGCGAACCGGCTGATGCGGCTCGGCGAGACCAGCGGTCTGGCACTGCGCTCCATCGCCCCGACGGTGCTGGCCGCCGGCACGTTCCTGGCCGGTGCGGTCCTGGTCTTCTCGGCCGCGGCCCCGGTTCCGGATGACCGGGCGTGGCTGGTGCGCCACTTCGTGCCGCTGCCATTGGTCGAGTTCTCGCACCTGACCGCATCGATCGCAGGCCTTGTGCTGATCCTGATCTCGCGCGGCCTGGCGCGCCGCCTGACGATCGCCTGGCGCATGGCGGTCGCGGTGCTCGCGATGGCGATCGCCGCGGTGCTGCTCAAGGGCTTCGCCTGGGAAGAGGCAGTCCTGCTCGTGGTGGCGCTCGCGGTGCTGGCTGCTGCACGGCCGGCGTTCCCCCGCCGTTCCGGCTTTGCCGCCGGCAGCTATACGCCCGCCTGGATCGCCGCGATCGGGGCAATCCTGGTGATCGCCGCCTGGTTCGGCTTCTTCTCCTATCGCCACGACGACTATGGCGCCGATGCAATCTGGGCCTTCGCCTGGGATGGTGACGCACCGCGTTTCCTGCGCGCCATGGCGGTGCTGGCGGCCGGCGCGCTCATGTTCCTGGTGTGGCGCCTGATCGCCCCGACGACCCCGCCCGGTCCCGCAGCCTCGCCCGTTACGCCGGCCGTGCGCAGGCTGCTCGCGCTGTCGGACGATCCCTCGGCCAATGCCGTTCTCCTTGGGGACAAGCGCATCCTTCTCACCCCGGACGAGTCGGCGTTTCTCATGTACCAGGTCCGGGGTCGGAGCTGGATCGCGCTCGGCGCGCCGGTCGGCACGCCAGAGGGGCGGATCGAGGCAGTCTGGGCCTATCGCGAACTGGTCGAATCCTATGCCGGGCTGCCGGTGTTCTACGGCGTTCGCCCGGAGGACGTTCCGATGCTGCTCGATCTCGGCATGACGGTCACGAAGTACGGCGAGGCGGCTAGCGTTCCCCTCGCCGATTTCGCGCTCGACCAGCCGCGCTATCGCGACTTCCGCCATGCGATCCGGCGTGCCGCACGCGAGGGCGCGACCTTCGAGATTGTCCCGCGCGAGGCCGTGCCCGCGCTGCTGCCGGAGCTTCGCGAGGTCTCGGATGAATGGCTTGCCGGCCGGCCTGGCGGCGAGAAAGGCTTCTCGCTCGGCCACTTCGACCCTCACTATCTCGCCGAGTTTGACATCGCGCTGGTCAGGAGCGGCGGGCGGATCGTCGCCTTCGCCAACATCTGGCGATCCGGCGTCGCCGGCGCCGGGATATCCGTCGATCTGATGCGCCACCGCGAGGCCTCGCCCTATGGGACCATGGACTACCTGTTCGCCGAGTTGATGCTGGCGGCCAAGGCAGAGGGATACGAGCGGTTCGACCTCGGCACGGCGCCGCTGTCGGGCTTCGAGCAGCACCGGCTGGCGCCGACCTGGCACAAGGTCGGGAACTTCATCTTCTCGCACGGCGCCGGGCTCTATAATTTCTCCGGACTCAGGGCCTATAAGGAGAAGTTCCATCCCATATGGACGCCACGATACATTGCCCTGCCCGGCGGTTTCGCCCTGCCGCACGTCCTGATCGACTGCGCCATGCTGATCGCGCGGAGCGGGAGCGGGGTGTCGGAGGCGCCGGAGCGCGGCTGACGCGCTATACTGTCTTCATCAATGAAGGAACACGCCTATGAAGGTCGCGTCGCTGCAGATGAACAGCCAGGATGACAAGGCCGCCAACATCGCCCAGGCCGTGTTCCTGATCGAGGAGGCCGTCAGGCACGACAGCCCGGACCTGGTGCTCTTGCCCGAGACCTTCGCCTATATGGGCGGCAA
>JAEYRQ010000038.1 GCA_023435545.1 Pseudomonadota bacterium
CCTGCCCGCCTCCTCGGCGCTGAATCCCTCGACGGTGGTGAGCAGGAACGCCTGCCGTGCGCGCGGCATCATCGCATCGAGGGTCCGCTCGTGCGGCAGAACCCGGACCTGATGGCGGTCGAGCACGTCGACGGAATCCCAGATCTTGACCAGCACGCGGTACAGCGCCACCTTCGGTTGAAGGCGGGTGTCGAAGATGCCGGGATCCTCGATGATGGCCGTCAGGCCCGCAGCCACGTACGCATCGCCGCTCTTCTGGTTTCCCGTCAGCGCGCGCGCGAAGCGCCGCAGGTAGGGAAGGTGCGGCATGATGGTGGTCGCGATGGACATGTTCTGCTTTTCCCCTTGCAAACCCTTTGTGCGTTCTTAAACGCCGCAGACTGCATCTGGTTCCAGGATCCGGTTCGGTTTTTTTCGAGGATGTGGAACGCTTCGCGCCTGCCAAGCGTTCTCAACCAGCTCTCCTGCGTCTATCCAGCGAAGGACTGCGCGGTGCGTGAGTGATGAGTTTACAACGAAAACACGCCGGGATTGATATGACGAAGAAGCAAATGAGCGCAACCGAGACCGGGACTGCGCCGGGACGCGGTGAAGCCACCCTGGATCCGCGCCTGCAGGCCCACATCGGCCGGCAGCTCAAGTCGATGTACGACGAGTATCTCAACGAACCCGTTCCCGACCATCTCATCGAGCTTCTCGAGAAGCTCGACCGGATTCCTTCCGGCGAGAAGAAGACGGACGGTGAGCCCGCATGAACCCGAAGCGCGAACTCCTCGAGCATATTCCCAACCTTCGCGCCTTTGCGATCTCCCTGTGCGGATCGGCCGAGCGTGCCGACGACTTCGTCCAGGAAGCGCTGATGAAGGCGTGGTCCAACCTGGACAGCTTCCGGCCCGGGACCAACATGCGGGCCTGGCTCTTCACGATCCTGCGCAACGGCTACTATTCGGAACTGCGCAAGCGGCGCCGCGAGGTAGAGGACGCAGACGATGCCATGGCCTCACGACTGGCCAGCCTTCCGGAGCAGTACGGCCACATGGACATGAACGACTTCCGCAAGGCCCTGGCGAAGCTGCCCGAGGACCAGCGCGAGGCGCTGGTGCTGATCGGAGCCTCCGGCTTCTCCTACGAGGAGGCCGCGGAGATCTGCGGCTGCGCCGTTGGAACCGTGAAAAGCCGGGTCAATCGGGCGCGCAACCGCCTCGCCGAGCTGCTCGCCGTCGACTCGGCGACGGAGTACGGTCCTGACGGACCCTCGCAACATGTGATCGCGTCGAGTCCGGTGGCCGGATCGGTCTGATCGTCTTCTTCTCAGCCGATGAGGTTGCGGCGCGGTATGCAGAACCGCGCCGTCACCCCTTCCGGCGCGAAGTCGAGGCGGACGTCGGCCTCCAGCGACACCGCGACGTTGCGCTCGACCACAATGCGGCCGAAGCCGCGCCGGGTGGGCTGCTGTACGGGCGGCCCGCCGCTTTCCTGCCAGACCAGGACCACCGTCTCCTCGCTCCCGTGGCCTTCGAGGCGCCAGGTCACCTCCACCCTGCCGCCATCGCTGGACAGTGCCCCGTACTTCGCTGCATTCGTCGCCAGCTCGTGCATCGCCAGCCCGATCGTCTGAGTCGCCTCCGGCGGCAGACGCAGCGGCGGTCCGTGAATGACCACGCGCGCCTCGTCCTCCGGCATGTAGTGACCGAGTTGATCGCGGATCAGGTCACTCAGCTGCACACCTCCCCAGTCCTCGGCGACCAGCAGGTCCTGCGCGCCCGCGAGCGAGCGTAGCCGCTGGCCGAACCCGGTCACGAAGTCCTGCACGGTGCCGGCCTGCTGGGCGGTCTGCCGGGCGATCGCCTGAACGACGGCCAGCAGGTTCTTCGAGCGATGTGTCAGCTCGCGCATGACCAGCCGCATCTGCCGCTCGTTGTGCTTGCGCTCGGTGATGTCGACTGCCGCGCAGGTGATGCCGGCAACGTCCCCCGCTTCGGTGAAGGTCGGCTCGATGTGGAGATCCCACCAGCGCCGGTTCTCCTGCGGTCCGACCTCGGCCTCGCAGTATTGCGGCTCCCCGCTCGCCAGCGCCCGCCGCTTGTAGGCGAGCAGCGTGGCGCGTTCCGGCTCCTGAAGCAGTTCGTCGTCGCTGCGTCCAACCAGGGGGCCGTACGGCGTGTCGGCGGTGTTGGCCCAGAGGTATCGCAGCTCCGAATCCTGCACGAAGACGAGCACCTCGCTGGATTTCAGGGCGAGGTCGAGACGCTGCACCGTCTGCGCGAGGCGGGTGCTGAGATCGGCCCGCATGGCTTCGAGGCGCTTGGCGCGCGTGACGTCGGTCGCCGTACAGACGAGCCCGTCGATCCGACCGTCCCGCTCGAGCGGCGAAACCGAGATGTGGAACCAGGTCGGGGTGTCGCCGCCGGCAACCTCGAGGTCGAACCGCGCGGGCGTGCCTGTGGCCAGGACACGCCGCTTCATCTGCATGCTCGCCTCGGCCGCCTCCGGTGGCAGCAGATCGTCGTCGCGCTTGCCGACCACATCGGCCGCGACGAAGCCGAGCGCCGGATTGTGAACCCATGTGTAGCGCAGCTCGGTGTCCTGCGCGTACACCGTCATCCGCGCCCCTTCGGTGGCAACTTCGAACAGCTGCTTCACCTCCGCCAGCTCGTTCGAGCGTGCCGTCACTTCCGTCTCCAGTGTTGCGCGCGAATCCTCGAGCTCGCGGCGGGCCCGCTCGCGGGCATCGATTTCCTATGTCTGCAGCCCATTGGCCTCGGCCACTTGCCTCGGTGAGGGCCAGGCGACCAGCGTGGGCATCAGGCGCCAGACGATCGCCGCCGTTGCCAGGCAGACCACCGCCGTCACCGCCTTGAGAATGCCTTCGAGGCCATAGGCCGGATACCACAACGTCGCCGTGCCGCCCAGATGCGTGATCCCGCACAACACTATTAAGGCCGAGAACAGCACCGCGATCTGCCTTGCCTCGCCGGTGATGTCGTCGCGGCACAGCGCAAAAACGACGATCGCTCCTGGAAGCAGGAAATAAGCCAGCGCGATCCCGCCATCCGACAGGACGTGCAGGGCGACCAGATCCGGCCGCCAGAGCATGCAGTAGCCATGCGGCACGAAGCCGGCTGCGCCGAACAGATAGTCGAGTGCGCGATCCATTCCCTCACCCCACTTACCGGCCGAACCGGTCACCCTCCGGCCGGCACCGGCTCGTCTGCCGATCCCCGTCTCTTATTGCAAGTCCCCCA
>JAEYRQ010000052.1 GCA_023435545.1 Pseudomonadota bacterium
GCTCGATCAGGACGTCGCACTCGCGGATCAACGGCTCTAGTCTGGCGGCGGCTCCGGGGTCCTTCAGATCGACCGTGACACTACGCTTGCCGCGGTTGAGAAGCGCGAAGTGGATCGAGTCGCGACCCCATCGGGGCACGAACCGGCGGATTTCCTCCCCCTCGGGCCGTTCGACCTTGATGACCTCCGCGCCGGCCTCGGCGAGGATCAGCCCAGCGAGGGGCCCGGGCAGCAAGGTCGAGAAATCGAGAACCTTGAAGCCGGTTAGCGGCCGATTGCCCAAATGTCCCTCCCCCATTTGCATCGAGCGCCGGCCTGTCACGGGAACAGGTCTCCCGGCACCAGATTGTTCGATACCAGATACAGGACGCTTGTCAGAGTGAAGATCGAGACCACCGTGCCGATCAGGATGCTGCTCGAGGCCCGCTCCACATAGGTCTGATACTGCTGCGCCAGCACGAAGACGTTCAGTGCGGGCGGCAGCGCGGACATCAGGATGGCCGTGTAGACCCAGACAGGATCGAAGGTGCCGACGAGGCTTAGCAGGACCAGCACCAGGACCGGATGCAGGATCAGCTTGATGAATATCAGTGCCGGCAACTCGCTGGGAACCCGCTTGATCGGCCGCAACGCCACGGTGACCCCCATGGCGAACAGCGCACACGGCGCGGCCGCCGACCGCAGGTAGGTCAGCAGCCTGTCGACCGCCTCAGGCGGCCGGAACTCGAAATAGGCCGCTAGGACGCCCGCCATCGTCGCCAGGATGAAGGGATGCAGAAGCACCCGCTTCGCGATGCTCAGCGCCATTTGCAGGCCGTTGACGTGGTCATCGCGCCCGAGCGCCATGAGCAGCGGGACCAGCGTGAACAGCATGGCATTGTCGAAGCAGAAGATGAGGGCCGTTGGCACCGTCGCCGCGGGTCCAAGGGCGGCCAGCGTCAGGCCGGGGCCCATGTAACCGATATTGGAATAGCTCCCGACCAGCGCCTGCACGGTGGATTCGCGGATGTTGCCGCGCGTCACCAGAAAGCCCACCACGAAGGCCAGGGTGAAGACGCAGTAGGTTGCGAAGGTGGTGGTGAGCACAAACGACCATTGCGCGAGTTGCTCGAACGGCGTCTCGGACAGCATCTGGAAGAACAGCGCTGGCAGCGCAAAATAGACAATGAAGGTATTGAGCCAGGCCAGTCCGTCCTGCGGATGGTGCACCACCTTCCCGCCAAGGTATCCCAGGAAGATCAGCCCGAAAAAGGGCATCGACAGGGTAAGGACCTGCTGCACTGACGGATTCCCGGGCTGATTGCCGCGCACATCGCGCAGGCTCCCTCGCCTAGCCTCTTTCGCGATCGCCGGTCAACGGTACCGGTCGTGCTGCATTGCAAAATATGCCTTGAACCGGCGTCATCGCGGCGACATGGTGTCGCCAGTTCTGGATACGGACACGCACGATGAAGCTGCCGAAGAATTTCTACAGGCCACTCTCGGTCGGAGCGCCAGCGCCTTACACGGAGCTGCCGGTCAGGGCTGAGCGCATGATCCACTTTGTGCCGCCGCACATCGAGAAGGTGCGCGCCAAGGTGCCGGAGCTCATTCGGCAGGTCGATGTGGTGCTCGGCAACCTGGAGGATGCGATCCCGGCCGATGCCAAGGAGGCGGCGCGGGCAGGCTTCATCGAACTCGGGCTCGGCAACGAATTCGGCGGGACCGGCCTGTGGACGCGTATCAACGCGCTGAACAGCCCATGGGCGCTCGACGACGTGACGGAGATCGTCGCTGCCCTCGGCGACCGGCTCGACGTGGTCATGCTGCCGAAAGTCGAGGGACCCTGGGACATCCACTATCTGGACCAGCTCCTGGCGCAGCTCGAGGCGCGCCACGGCCTCTCCAAACCGGTCCTTATCCACGCCATCCTCGAAACGGCCGAGGGCGTCAACAATGTCGCCGAGATCGCGTCGGCAAGTCCGCGCATGCACGGCATGAGCCTCGGCCCGGCGGATCTTGCGGCATCGCGCGCGATGAAGACCACCCGGGTCGGCGGCGGGCATCCCGGTTACCTGGTGCTGGAGGATCCCGACGGCGACAGTCCGCGCCACCGCTACCAACAGGACCTCTGGCACTACACCATTGCGCGGATGGTCGACGCCTGCGCTGCGAACGGCATCAAGGCATTCTATGGCCCGTTCGGCGACTTTTCGGACGCCGCTGCCTGCGAAGCACAGTTCCGCAACGCGTTCCTCATGGGATGCGCGGGCGCTTGGACGCTGCATCCAAGCCAGATCGATATCGCCAAGCGGGTGTTCAGCCCAGACCCGGACGAGGTCCGCCTCGCACGCCGCATCATCGAGGCGATGCCCGACGGGACCGGCGCTGTGATGATCGACGGCAAGATGCAGGACGACGCGACCTGGAAGCAGGCCAAGGTGATCGTGGACCTGGCCGAGCTGGTTGCCAGGAAGGACCCGGAGCTGGCCGCCAGCTACGGCATTGCCTGATCCCGGGGCCGAAAATTGCCGCCTTTCCTTGACAATGGACTCATACAAGGGGAACTAGCTGCCGCAGTTGGCATCCGACCCCTGCCGGCGACGTCGGCAGCGCAGGCGCAACCGGGATTGCGATGAAGCCGAGAAGTGCGAAGTTCCAGATCGGCCAGGTCGTGCGGCATCGGATCTATCCGTTCCGCGGGGTGATCTTCGACGTCGACCCCATCTTCGCGAATACCGAGGAATGGTGGCTGTCGATCCCGGAGGATGTCCGGCCGCGCAAAGACCAGCCCTTCTACCATCTCCTGGCCGAGAACAGCGAGACCGAGTACGTCGCCTACGTCTCGGAGCAGAACCTGCTGCCCGACGACTCGGGCGAGCCGGTCCGGCATCCGCAAGTCGCCGAGATGTTCGACGCGCTTGAGGCCGGCGTCTACCAGAGCCGCGACCGGCGGGCGCATCGACGCCGGCCGGGCCGGTGTCTCCTCGCGCGAGGCTCTAGCCGTGAACGAGTAAGGGCGCACACCGTGTGTGCACCCTCAACCGAACATTCCGCCGGGTATCGAAGCCTATTCCGAGGCCGGCTTCTCCGCCTGCTGCTCCATCATCTTCTTGCGGGCCTCCTCGGCGCGCTTCTGCAGTTCGTCCTGCAGCTTCTGGCGCTGCTGGGCGAGCTGCTCGACAGGCACCGGCGGGCCTTCCCACGCCTTGGTGAAGCCGACCAGCGTCAGGCCGATGCCGACCGGCTTGCCCTGGTTGTTGATCACCAGGACCACCATGTTGGTGCCCTTCTTGAGGCTGTCGATGAAGGCGTCCTCGATCTCCAGTTCGGCATAGCAGGCATTGGGCAGGCAGATGACGTACTTGCCCGGAACCTGCGTGCCCTCGTCCACCTGCACACGGACGCCGGGCTGGATCAGCGTCCCTAGCGGCACGGCGGCGCGTATCAGGCGCTTGCCCTCTGGTGTCTTGGATTCCTGCACGGAGATCGAGGCGAGGAACTCGCCGGTATCGGTGCGGACCTCCTGGGTGACGAGGCAGACCTCCTTGGCCGCCTCGCCCTCGGCGTTGTCGGGCGCGCAAAGCTTGATCCAGCTTCCCAGCCCGCCCTCGCCTGGCGCGGCGGGCGCCGGCGCCGCCTGCGGTTGCTGCGTCTGGGCCGATGCGGGGGCGACCATCGCGAACGCCGCGAGGGCGCCCGCCAGAACCGCGCCCCTCAGCAGCCGGCGTTGAGTCCTACCTTCCACTACGGGCAACATGGATGCTCCTTGAAAGCGTTGTTCGCGTCGCTCGCCCCGCTCGCGGCCGGAGTGGCCGCGATATCATAACGGCCGCGGCGGCTCCATTCGTGGCGCTAGGTCGCGGGCAATTGCGGCGACACAGTGTCCGTCTGCAGTGCCGGCTCCCGAATAACGCGGATTGGCCACGATTTCCAGCGAGGATCGAAACCAGCGGCCAGTTCCGCTTGTGCTACAGTTTGCCATTGATTCGAAAGGAGTTGACGATTTCGCCGTCAGACGTCAGCGCCCGCATTGTCGTCGCCGTGCTGTTCGCCGGCATGGCCGCGCTTGTTCCCGGCCAGGCGCGTTCCGAGCCGTCGCATGCCATCGCAATGCACGGCAGCCCGGCCCTGCCTGCGGATTTCCCCCATTTCGACTATGTCGATCCGGACGCGCCGAAGGGAGGCCGGCTGACGTTGGGCGTTGTCGGGACCTTCGACAGCCTCAATCCGTTCATCGTTCAGGGTGTCGCGGCGCGCGGACTTCGGGAGTACGTGTTCGAGTCGCTGATGGCACGCGGGCTTGACGAACCGTTCACGCTGTACGGCCTGCTCGCGGAGACTGTCGATGTCCCCGACGACAGGTCGTCTGCGCTGTTTCGTCTCAGGCCCGAAGCGAAATTTTCCGACGGCACGCCGGTGACGCCCGAAGATATCATCTTCTCTTGGGAGACCCTGAAGACTCACGGCAGGCCGAACCATCGCACCTACTATTCGCTCGTCACCGCGGTTGAGAAGATCGGCGAGGACGGAGTGCGCTTCGCTTTCGGTGCGTCTGGCGACCGCGAGATCCCGCTGATCATCGGGCTCATGCCGATCCTGCCGAAACACCACTATGAAACCGTCGACTTCGAGAAGAGCGGCAACGTGCCAGCGATTGGCTCCGGTCCCTACGTTGTGGGCCGGGTCGATCGTGGCTCGCTGATCGACTACCAGCGCGACCCGGACTACTGGGGCCGCGATCTGCCCGTGGCGCGCGGCCGCTTCAACTTCGATGAGATGCGGATCGAGTTCTTCCGGAACGAGACTTCCCTGCACGAAGCCTTCAAGAAGGGGCTGGTCGACGTGCTGCCAGAACTCGACCCGGCCCGCTGGGCGACCGAGTACAGGTTCCCTGCCGTCAATGACGGGCGGGTGGTGCTCGACGAATTGTCTTCGGGCGTCCCCCGCGGCATGTCCGGCCTGGTATTCAACACGCGACGACCGCAGTTCGCCGACCGGCGCGTGCGGCAGGCGCTGTCGATGCTGTTCGATGGCGAATGGATCGACCGAACGCTCTATCACGGCCTGTTCGAGCGCACGGCGAGCTATTTCGAGGGCTCAGAGCTGTCGGCGCGCGGTGTGCCCGCGAGCGAGCGGGAGCGCGAACTGCTTGCGCCCTGGGCCGACCGCGTGCTGCCGGAGGTGATGGCTGGGACGTACGAGCCGCCGCGAACCGACGGTACCGGGCGGGATCGCGCCATCCTGCGCGCGGCGATCGCGCTGCTCGGAGAGGCCGGCTACGAGACATCGGGCGGGGTGATGCGCAACCGCGAGACGGGAGCGCCGCTGGCTTTCGAGATCCTGGTCGCCACGTCCGAGCAGGAGCGCCTCGCCCTCACCTATGCGACGCAGCTCAAGCGCGCGGGAATCCAGGCCTCCGTCCGTCAGGTCGACAGTGCCCAGTTCGAACGGCGCCGCCAGACCTACGACTTCGACATGATCCAGTTCTTCTGGTTCGCCTCGCTGTCGCCCGGCAATGAACAGAAGTTCTACTGGGGCAGCGCGGCAGCAGCCCTGGATGGCACCCGCAATTACATGGGCGTCTCCGATCCTGCGGTCGACGCGATGATCGAAGCACTGCTGGCGGCACGCGAACGCGAGGAATTCGTCGATGCGGTGCGCGCGCTGGACCGGGTGCTGATGTCGGGCAGCTACGTGATCCCGCTGTTCCATACGAGGGACAGCTGGGTGGCGCGGTGGTCGCGTATCGGCCGGCCGGAGCGGATGCCGCTCTACGGATACGAACTGGACACGTGGTGGCGGGTCCAGCCTGAGGCCGGCGACGGCTGAGGCTGAAAGGTGCGGGGGGACTGACGATGATCCTGGTGGACCGCGATGCGGCCGACCGGTTCGCGGAGGCTGAGGTCTGGGGCAAGGTGACGCTGGACGGCCTGCTGGCGCGGCTGGCCGCCGCGCGCCCGGACGATGTCGCCGTGACGGACCCTGGCGAGCGGATCGGCTGGCAGCGCAGCTTCGGCCCCGCCGTCAGCTGGACCGAGATCGACCGCATGGTCTCGGCGGTCGCGGCCGTGCTGCTCGATGCGGGCCTGAAACAGGACGACGTAGTGGGCATCCAACTGGCGAACAGCGTCGAGGCGCTGGTCACGCATCTGGCTGCCCTGCGCGCGGGTCTGATACCTGCCGCCATGCCGATCACCTGGAGGGAGATGGAGCTCGCTGAAGCATGCGACAGGGTGGCCCCGGTCGCCTTGGTAACGGCGAGCCGAATCGGGCCTAACGACCATGCGGATCTGATGATGCGCGTGGCGTTCCAATCGATGTCGGTCCGCCACATTTTCGCCTATGGCGCCAGCGTTCCGGACGGCGTAACGCCGCTCAACCCTGCCCTGTCGCTCGAAGCCTCGACAGAAGGGGCCAACGGGGCGCCGCGCGTGGGCAACCCGGCCGATCACGTGGCGATGCTGACCTTCGTGTCCTGGGACGGTGCGCTGGAGCCGCTGGCGCGCAGCCACAACCAGTGGCTCTCGGCGGCGGCCGAGTTGGCTCTCGATGCGCGGGTCGGACCGGATGCCGTTCTCGCCACCAGCCTTCTGCCGACCAGCCTCACCGGCCTCACCTCGGCGCTTGGCGTCTGGCTGTTGTCCGGTTGCCGACTGAACCTGGTGATGCCTATAACCTCGGCCGCCTTCTGTCGCGAGGTGGCGCGCATGGAGGCGACGCATCTGATTCTGCCGGGCAACCTGACCCATCTCGTCGAACAGCTCGATCCCGGGCGCCGGCTCAGACTGGTGCGCTACTGGGCTTCCGCCGACGCGCTCTCGACCTCCGGGCGCGACTCTGCCGGGGATGGCACGACGGATGTCATCTCGCTCGACGAAATGGCGATCACTACGGGCAGCGGCAGCAAGGCGCTGGTGCTGCCACTGGCGGGAACCGGCGGCGACGGTCCGGCCGACCCCAAACGCCCGCTGCTGGCCGCGCGGATGATGGGAAACCTGCACAAGGCAGGCTCCAATGTGGTGCCGGGCGCCTTGCTCAGCGGCGCTCTGATGGTCGGCGGGCCGCAGGTGCCGACGGCCCCCTTCCCCGGCAGACCGCCGGAGGCGGAGCAGCCGTTCCGGTTCCGCCCGCACCCTGACGGATTCCGGGAGACCGGCCTGCGCTGCCGGCTCGTCGACAGCGACGGCCCGTCGCTCGTCGTTCTCGGCCATCGCAAGGAGACGTTCGTCGTTGGCGGTTTTGCCGTAGCGGCCGAGAGACTGGACGTACTCTATGGCGGCTATGAAGGGTTTCTCGACGCGGCGGCGGCAAGCATTCCCGATCCGATGTTCGGCGAGCGGATCGTCGCTGCCGTCGTGCCGCAGTCCGGGCGCGACTGTTCGCTGGCCTCGTTCCGCGCACACCTGCGCGAGCTCGGCGTCGCCTCGCATCTGATTCCCGACAGGATCCTGACCGTCCGCGAGATTCCCCGCTCGGCCGACGGAACCATCCTGCGCTCGACGCTGGCAACCAGTCTGGCGGCATGAACAGGGCGATCACTGCAAGCATCTGGGGCGGCGACCCGGTGCCGCCGCGCTTCAATCTCGCGGCGCATGCCCTGCGTCACGCCGCGACCGCGCCGGAGAAGGCCGCCTTCATTGTCGCACACGATCCCGACGATCCGGCGCTCGACGAAGTCTGGACCTATGCCCGACTGGCCGAAACCGTGCGGTGCACCGCGTCCGTGCTGTGCGAGTTCGGGGTGTCGCGTGGTGACAGGGTCATGCTGCGGCTCGGCAACTCCTCGCATTGCGCCACAGGGTTCCTGGCCGCGGCGGCGATCGGCGCGGTGCCGATACCGGTATCCGGCCGACTCACCGCCGCCGAGGTCGACTTCATCGCAGCCGACGCCGACGTTCGACTCATCATACGCGATCCGGAGCTTCCGGTCGGGCCCGCGGCATACGGGCATCAGATGGTTCCGGCAGCAGAACTCGCGGAGCGCGCCTTGAGTGCGGGGCCTGCAGCCTTTGCCGACACGGCAGCCGACGATCCCGGCTATCTTG
>JAEYRQ010000079.1 GCA_023435545.1 Pseudomonadota bacterium
GGGCGGGGTCCATGGCCCCGCCCTTCTCTTGAGGTGCAACTGCTTTCCGCCGCCACGCGGTCCGGCCCTCACGGGCGGCGCGGCATGCCATTCGCCAGACCGCCGTTTCACCCGACCGGGGCCGCAAACGCGGTTCCCCATCCCACCGGATTTGCTCTACAGTCCCGCGCCATGGAACCGCAATTCTCCTGGGCCGTGCAGATTCCGAACTACGTGCTGGCGGCGCTCATGTACACGCTGCTGGCCAGGTTCATCCTGTCGTTCCTCTTCGCGCCGGACTCGCGAAACTACATCTTCCTGGCCTTCGTCCGCCTGACCGATCCGGTGCTGGCGGCCGTACGGGTGATCACGCCGGCGGCCGTGCCGCACCTGATCCTGCTGATCTTCGCGGCCATCTGGATGCTGTTCCTGCGGATCGTGCTGGTCCTGGCGGTCGCCGGGGCGACTCAGGCCTGAGGGACGAGACATGGGCAACCAGGGCTATCTGATCGGCATCCTCGGCTTCGGGCTGATCAGCGGCATGTTCTCGCCGATCCTTTTGAAGCAGATGACTGCCGTCGTGCTCATCCTGGCGCCGGGGCTGCTGATCAGCAGCCCGGCCGTCGTCGTGTTCCTCGCCTACCTGCTCGGTGCGACCTTCACGATCATGCTGGCCGGCATTCCGGCCGCGCTCTACGAGCGGATCACCGGCGCGCGCGAGTCGACGCCGATGTCGCTGTGGATCTGGCTGGCCGGCACCGCCATCCTGGCGCTGCCCGCAGTGATCACATTCTTCGGCATCGGCGGCTTCTGATCCCGTCGGTTGCTGCCGGAACGACTCCTGCGCTCGCGGTGTTGTGTAGCCATCGTGCTTGTCACGGCCGCCGCCCGTGGACGATACTCGCCCCACGCTGTCGTTGCGCGGCGGTCGATCCGGCCTGCGAGGATCGCCTTGGAACAGTTGCGCCGTCTCGCCTTCCTCTCGATCGGCCGAGCCTGCGGTTTTGCCGGCTTCGCCATTCTCTGCGTGATGATCGGCCTCAGCTACGACCCGCTGATGGCCGCCAGGGTCGGCGGGATATTCACGACGATGATGACCGTCATCCTGCTGATCAAGGCGCGGCTCGCGCTGACGCGGGACGTCTGCCGCACGGAGATGTGGCTGATGCTCGAAGACGGCGAGCGCCCCGCCCGCGAGTATGCCCAGTGGGCTGGGGCGACCGTGCTGCGCGATTCCTATCTTTGGTTTGCCCAGTATGCCGCCGGCGTCTCGATCGTTCTCTGGTCGCTGGCCCTCGTGCTGTCATTCGCAGGGGCGCTTTCCCCCGCCCGGTGACCCGGCGCCTACGAGGCTCCGCCTATCTCGCCGATGAAGTGCAGGACGACCGCCCGCTCTCGGGGCCTGTCGCGATGCTCGACGAGATAGATCCCCTGCCATGTCCCCAGCAGCATGCGGCCGCCGCCGACGGGGATCGACAGCGAGGTCGCCGTCAGCATCGAGCGGATGTGCGCGGGCATGTCGTCCGGGCCTTCCGCGGAATGCCGGTAGCCGGCGCCGCGCGGCGCCAGCCGGTTGAGCGCGGCCGACAAATCCGCCAGCACCGCCGGGTCGGCGTTCTCCTGGATGGTGAGCGAGGCCGAGGTGTGACGGACGAACAGCGTCAGCAGGCCGTCGCCTGCGCCCACCCGGTCGAGCCGTCGCGACACCTCGCTGGTGATGTCCGTGAATCCGGGACCGTTGGTGTCGATCCTCAGCGTCTCGGAGTGCTGCCGCATCGTCATGGCTCCCTTGCCGGCCGCGGTCTGGACGCGGCAGCCAATGTCCTGTCAGATGCCGAGCTATACTCTTCCCGACGTCCGGATCCACCCATGCCGCCGATCGACTTCCCGCCGCCCGACATCTTCGCCGATTCCGCCATCTCCGAGGAGACGCGCGCGATCAACGATGCCATCGCGAAAAAGCTGGCCGAGGCACCGGATCCCTGGTCGTTCACGCCGGCGGAAATGCGCGAACGGCGGCGCAAGGGCCTGTGGGTGTTTCCGGTCGCCCCGCTGTCGCCACGCGCGCAGACGATCGAGATCGACGGGCCGCATGGCGCGATCCCGCTCAGGATCATCGCGCCCGCCGAACCTCGCGGGGTCTATCTGCATATCCACGGCGGCGGATGGGTCTATGGCGGAGCCGACGAGCAGGATCCCCGGCTGGAGCGGATCGCCGACCGGTGCGGGCTGGCGGTGGTCAGCGTCGACTACCGCCTGGCGCCCGAGCACTCCTATCCGCAGGGTCCGGACGACTGCGAGGCGGCGGCGCTGTGGCTGACGCGCGAAGCCAAGGCACGATTCGGCACCGACAGGCTGATGATCGGCGGCGAATCGGCCGGTGCGCATCTTTCCGTGGTCACCCTCCTGCGGCTGCGCGACCGGCACAGGCTGAGGCCGTTCGTCGCCGCCAACCTGATCGCCGGCTGCTACGACCTGCGGCTGACGCCGAGCGCGGCGAACTGGGGGCCGGAGCGGCTGGTGCTCGGCACGGTCGACCTCAGGACCTATGTCGGCCATTTCGCCGGTGGCCATGCCCTCACCGACCCCGACGTCTCGCCGGTCTTCGCCGATCTCTCGGGCCTCCCCAGGGCATTGTTCACGGTGGGCACCCGCGATCCGCTGCTCGACGATACCCTGTTCATGGCATCGCGCTGGGCGGCGGCGAGCAACGAGGCCGAGCTCGGCGTCTATCCCGGCGGTGCCCATGTGTTCATCGCCTTCCCCGGCCAGCTGGCGGAGGACTGCCTCGCCCGGATCGATACCTTCCTGAAGGACGCCTGAGCCGATGGCCCCGGTCGAGAGCCTGCGCGGCTACGTCAACACCTGGGACTGCGACGAGAACGACCACCTCAACGTCCAGTTCTATTTCCGGTTCTTCGAGGACGCCTCGGCGCATTTCCAGGCGCTGTGCGGCGTCCGCGCATCCGGCCGCCACCGGCCGCCGGTACGGCATGTACGCTATCATCGCGAGTTGCGCTCCAACGATGCGATCCGCATCGAATCGCTGCTGGCCGCCGATGCCGGCGCCGGTCGGCCGGGTGTCGTTCATATGATGTATGCCACCGGATCCGGGACGCTGGCGGCAACCTGCCTCGAGGACTGCGGCACGTTCGGGGATGACCTTGTCGCCGCGCTCGCCCGGCACGAGTCAGCAATGCCCGAGAGCGCAGTCCCGCGCAGCCTGGAGCCAGGTCCGGCGGCGATTGCGGGCGGCGATTCGGGACGCGGGCGGGTGACGCTGCGCAGCCGCGTGCGCGCGGGCGACTGCGGTCCCGATGGCGTGATCGAGGACTGGCCATTCGTCGGCCGCAACTCGGACGCCGCGGCCCATTTCTGGGACCTCGTCGGGATCGACCGGCCCTGGCTCGACCGGCATGGCCGCGGCCGGGTCGCGGTCGAGATGAAACTGACCCGCCTCGGCGATCTGAGGCACGGCGACCTGATGCATGTCGCGAGCCGACCTATGGCGGTGGCGCGCTCGACGGTGAGCTTCGAGAATCGCTTCGTCGCGAGCGATACCGGCGAGGTGGCGGCCACGATCCAGCTGACCGCGCTGACCATGAACCTCACGACGCGCCGGGCCGAACCTTTCCCGGACGAGACCCGCGCGGCGATCGAGGCGCGCATCGCCGAAGGGCTGTGAGGCGCCCGCAGCAGGGCCTCAGGTTCCGAACAGTGTCCCGACCGGCGGCCAGCGCACCGCCGGATGGCCGGCCGCGACAGACAGGAACACCTCAAGGAAATCCCGGCAGCCCTCGTCGTGGACCAGATGATGGGTGAGCAGGCCGATCGGCGCGGGGTTGCCGGCGAGCCGGCGGTCGATCTCGTCCTGAAGCACCTTCAGCATCTTCGCCTGGCCGGCGAATGCCCGCCCATGCTTCCAGTCGACGATGTCGACATGGGTGTTCACGCAGCCCGGATCGCTCGCATGCATCCGGGCGAAGGTGGTGAGTCCGGACAGGCCCGCCTCGGCGCGGCGCGTCGCCACCTCGTCGCAGACGCGATTCCAGGGTGGAGTGAGGATGGGCAGGAACCGTTCGCCGAACAGCCGGTCGAGCTTGCGGCGGCCGGCGTCGAGTTCCTCCAGCACCGTTTCAGCCGGGCGGTGTGCTCCGAGTTCGGCAGCCTTTTCGCCAGCGGGTGCGTGATTGCGGTGGGCAAAGCCGTGCTGCAGGACGACGACATGCGGCGGTTCGGCGGCAATCCGATCGGCCAGCGCGGCTTGTGCCGGTTCCGGAATCACCGCCAGCGCCAGTGGCACGCGGTGGCGGGCGGCGGCGGCAAGGAGGTCGTCCAGCGCCGGGGACGGTGCCACCGCATCGTCGTCGCGCCACCAGAACTCGATGCTCCGCCCGCGCTCGGCGGCTCGGTCGAGAAGGCCGCGCAAGCCGGCCGCGAAGCCGTCCGCCCCGGTCATTGCGCGCGCGAGCGAATGTGCTGGAGCGTCTCGACGAGCAGCGCCGCCGAGGTCGCCGCGCCGTCGCGGTCGAGCGGCATCGTCGATCGCGGCAGCGCCAGTGCAGCGTCGACCGCCTCCGAAAGCGCCTGCGGTGTCAGCTCCGCTTCCGGCAGGACAGCGCACAGGCCACGCGCGGCCAGTGCCTCGGCGCGCTGGGTCTGCTCGGTCTCGTCGCCGCGCGCGAACGGGACGAACAGCGCCCGGCAGCCGGCAGCGAGCACGTCGACGGCGGTGTTGTAGCCGCACTGGCTGACCGACAGGCGGGCGCGCTTCAGGAGGCCGGGGAAATCGCGCCGCGCGCGCTCCACGACGATACCCTCTCCGGCACGGGCCTTCAGCCCCAGCAGCACCAGGTCGTCGAGGTCGGCGCCGACCAGCAGACGCCAGGGCGCGGTATCGCAGGACATGCACATGTGGCGGGCGATGATCGCTGTCTCCAGCAGCCGCGCCCCGACGGCACCGCCACCGCAGGAGACGATCACCTCGTCCTCGCCGTCGCCTTGCGGAGGTTCGGGAGAATCGGCGCCGGTATGGATGTATCCGGTGTAGCGGATCAGGTCCGATATGCCGGCAGCCGGCGGAAAGCTGTCCTCGAGCCGGACGAAGGAGGGGTCGCCATGCACAAGCACCAGATCGCAGTGCTCCCTGGCGCGGTCGGCCATGCGCGCCTCCCTGGCCGGATCGCTCTTGCGCACGAGGATGTCGCGGATCGAGGCCGCCACCAGCGGGCGCGGGAACAAGAGATGCGTCGCCTGCATCAACGGCTCCAGCTCGAAGCCGAAGGCGCCGCGCCCGAACGGCCAGGTCTCGGTCACCAGGATGTCCGGCGCGATCGCGTCGAACAGGCCGAGCAGCCGGTCGCGGCGGCGTGCTTTCCAGGCCTCGTCGATCGGACGGCCGCCTTCGTCGACGACGCTGGAGAAGATCTCGTCGGCGGCGCGGGCAGCCGGCAACTCGACAAGCTCGGCGCCGCCGAGATCCGCCGTCGGCGGCATGCGGTTGCCCGACGCGATGGTGGTCTCGATGCCGCGGGCAGCGAGCGCCCGGCCGAGCGCGGCGGCGCGAACCGCATGGCCGGTGCCGAGCAGGTGCTGGACGTGGATCAGCGCCTTCATCGCACCGCCTCCGGGTGGCGGGCGCGGTGGACGGACCGCGCCGCATCGATCAGCGCCGCGATGCCGCGCCTGCCCGCGGCAAGGTCGTGGCGTGCCCTGACATGCGCCGCTGCCGCGGCACCATGACGACGGCGAAGCGCCGGATCGTCCAGGTAGCGGGCGAGGGCGAGGGCGAAGGCACTCGCATCGCCTTCGGGCGCCAAGAGCCCGGTCGCGCCGTCCTCGACGATATCGGGCACCCCTCCCGAGGCTCCGGCAACGACCGGCAGCCCTGCGGCCTGCGCCTCCAGCAGGGCTACGCCGAAGGCTTCGTTGATCGCCGGCCAGACCATGAGATCGCCCTCGCCATAGATCGAGGCGATCGCCTCGGGCGCGACGATGCCGCGCCAGTCCACCCTGTCGGCCGGAAACAGGCCGAGGATCGCCTCGCGGCGCGGGCCGTCGCCGGCGATCACCAGCCGCCACGGGCGGTCGGCGAGGCGCGGGAGCGCTTCGGCCAGCAGGCGGTAGGACCGCTCCTTGTCACCCGCCCGCATCATGGCGACGACGACGAGCACGGGGACGAGCCGCTCGTGATCGCGCGCCGCAGCCTCGAAGCGGGACGCGTCGATGAAGGGGGCGAGGTGATGCAGCCGATCCGGCGGCAGGAAGGCCGACAGGCCTCTGGCGTCCTCCGCATGCATCGCGGCAACAACATCTGCGGCGAGGAGCGCCCGGTCAGCGGCCGCGAAGCCGGTCGCCCAAGGGCCGTTCTCCTGCTTCGCCGCGCGGCAGCCCTCGATCACCAGATAGGGAATCGACAGTGCCCGGGCGATCGCAGGCCCGACGAGGTCCGGCGCCTTGTGGTAAAGATGATAGGTCAGCCAGAGATCCGGCGGAGGTTCGCTACGCCAGCGCTCCAGCAGGCGGTCGGTTTCGATTTGCGCGGCATGGCGAACCGCCTCGAAGGCCTCCGGATCGGGATTGCGCTGCCAGGTCCTGAGCCGCGAGGCGATCTCGACCTCGTGCCCCTCCTCGGCGAGCGCCTTCAGGATCAGGCGCGCGGTCTCGCGGTCACCGGAGATCACCGGATCGTCCGGCGGCTTCATCGGCGCGTGGAAGGCGATGCGCATCCCGCCACCTCAGGCCGCCTTGCGGGCGAGCGCTTCCCGCAGCATCCGGGCGATGCGGTCCAGTCCCGGCGCGGCGGCGAAATCGGCAAGGGTCCGCGCGCGACCGGCGGCTGCGATGTGGGCCCGGCCCGCGGGATCGCGCGCCAAAGCAAGGATCGCGTCGGCGAGCGCGGCCGGGTCGCGCGGCGGCACCAGCACGCCGGTGCGGCCGTCCTCGATCAGCTCGGGGATGGCGGAGACCGGCGTCGCGATGCAGGGAATGCCCAGAACCTGCGCCTCCATCAACACGTTCGGAAGGCCGTCCCGGTCGCCGGACTTCGCGACCCGGCTCGGCAGGACGAACAGGTCGGAGGTCCGGAACGCCTCGATCACCGCATCATGCGCGAGCGCGCCGCCGAACGTCACCCGGTCGGCGATGCCGAGCCGGCGGGCCTGTTCCTTCAGTTTCGCCACCAGCGCGCCTCCACCCACATGGGTCAGCCGCCAGTCGATGCGACCGCCGATCCGCCCGAGTGCCCGCAGGAGATCGTCGAAGCCCTTCTTCTCGACGGTCCGGCCGACGGCGAGGAGGCGCACCGGACGGCCCGGGGAGCCGTCGTTGCCGGTCGGGGGAGCGGGCTCGGGAAAACGCGAGAAGTCGAGGCCGTGATAGACCAGCCCGACGCTGTCCGGACGGGGAGCGAGGCTGGCGAGGTAGTCCCGATTGGCCGCCGTGCAGGTCACCCCCCAGCGGGCGTCCGCGAGCTTGCGCTTCAGTTCCCAGGCGGGCGTCGTCCAGATGTCCTTGGCATGCGCGGAGAACGACCAGCCGAGGCCGGTGAGCGCGGCGGCGTAGCGGGCGACGGAGGCGGGCGTGTGCAGGTAGTGGACGTGCAGCCAGCCGACATCGGCCGGAAGCTCGCGCGCCAGCACCTGCGCCTGTCCCCAACGCCGCCATCGATTGACCGTCCGGTCGAACTCGAGGTCTGCCCGGAACGCGGCCTCGGCCGCGGCATGGCCCGGCAGCCCCTCGCTGAAGCGACGGCCGGCGCGGACCCTGGCCGGATCGTCCTGCAGGTACTCTGGGAGGTAGAGGACCTCGGCCTGGATCGCCCGATGCAGGTCGTGGATCGCCGGGTCGGTCGGCTTGCGCAGCGAGACGATCAGGATGTCGAGTCCGCGGGCCTCCAGGCCGAGGATCTCCTGGGCGATGAAGGTCTCCGACAGCCGGGGATAACCTTTGACGAGGACCGCGATGCGGGGCATCGGCCGGAGACTCAGGACATGCTCAGCGGGATCGGCCGCCTCGACCCGGCGGCGCGCTCGAGGATAGCGCTGACCCGGTCGTTGATCACCTCGAGCCCGTCGAGCAGGCGAGGGATGCCCCGGGCCGAGGGGGTTGACTGGCGGGGCAGCCGGGCCAGCGCGTCGACCATCAGGTCGACGTCCGGATAGTTGTCGATCGGCAGAATGCTCAGCAGGCCCGCCTCCTCGGCCTTTGTCGCGCGGATCATCTGCTCCTGGCGCGGCACCACGCGCGGCACCAGCAGTGCCGGCTTGTCGAAGGACAGGATCTCGCAGAAGGTGTTGTAGCCGCCCATGCCGACGACTGCCGTCGCCGCCTCTATCAGCGGCTCCATGTTGGCGGTGAACCGCTTCACCTCGAGATCGCGCACCTGTTCGGCCCGCTCAACGAAATTCGCCTGCGCCAGCGGGTCCATGAACGGCCCGAGCACGATCAGCGCGGGAAACAGCGGCCGGGTGCGGGCCTCGTAGGCGCGGATCACCCAGTCGACCAGCTCCACCCCGTCGCCGCCGCCGCCGGGCGTCACCAGCAGGAAGGGATCCTCGCCGAAGGGCAGGGTATCGGCCGTGTGCGAGGTGCGCGGCCGCGGGCTGCGCAGATAGCCGGTGAAGATCGTCTTGTCGTAGACCGCCGGGTCGACGCCGACGCCCTCCAGCGGGTCGAAGACGTCCCGGAGACCGAACACCCAGATGTCGTCGTAGAGGTCCGCCAGGGCTGGATGGGCGCGCTTGCGCTCCCATTCCTCGCGCAGGACATCCGGATCGTCCATGACGTCGCGCAGGCCGAGCACCAGATGCACGCCGCGGCGCTTGAGCTGCTCGAGCGTGTCGCGGACCTCGCCGCGCAGGCCGAGCGGCTCCTTGTCGACGATGAAGATGTCCGGCTCGAAGATCTCCGCCGTGTGCTCGATGATCGAGGCGCGGATCGCGAGCGTCTGCTCGATGTCGATCGGCAGGCTCAGCGAGGTGTAGGCGCCGTTCCTGAGCTTGGTGACGCCCGGCACTCGGACGAAATCGACCCGCGAGCGAAACTCGAACGAACCGATGATCGGCGATCCCGACAGAATCAGCACCGACAGATCGGGCGAGGTATCGACCAGCGAATGCGCGATCGCCCGGCAGCGGCGCAGATGACCCAGCCCGAAGGAATCGTGGCTGTAGATCAGGATCTTCGGCTTGGGGCTGATCATGCAGATGACCGGCGACGGGTGGGACTGCCGGGATTGCCCGGCTTCTCTGACTGAACGTGTGCGAACCTACGCTGCCAAACAGCCGGCGGCAATCGGCTTGCGCGCCGATGGTGCCAGCCGCTTGCGCGTAGGAGGCGCCGGCTTGTCGCGGCCGAAGCATTTGCCTAAGAACGGGGACCACAAGGCCGGGGACCCAGATGAGCCGCCTCGACAGCATGATCAACCGGCTGGTGGCCCAGCGCGACATCCTCAACCATGTCGCCGGGCTGATCGCGACAGTTCAGGGACCCGTGCTGGAGCTCGGTCTCGGCAACGGCCGTACCTACAGCCATCTGCGCGAGATCCTGCCGGACCGGGAGATCTTCGTGTTCGAGCGGCGCATCACCGCCTCGCCGAATTCTATCCCCGACGCGGAGCACATCGTGCTCGGCGAAATCCGCGACACGCTGCCGTTCTGCGGGCCTCGGGTGGGCGGGCCGGCCGCAATGATCCACGCGGACCTCTCCAACGGCGATCCGACCGACGACCTTGCGCGTCGGGACTGGCTCTCGCCGATGGTCGCCGATCTGACTGCGCCGGGCGGCGTCGCGGTCTGCGGCCACGAACTCGACCTGCCGGCATTCTCGCCGCTGGCGCTGCCGCCGGGCATTCGGCCGGGCCGCTACTTCCTCTACCGGCGCGAATGATGGCGGGCCGCGGCCACCGGCGCCACACAGGGCCGAGCAAGCCCGTTCACGCCACCCGGCGAAGCGGATATGGTGCGCGGCAGGGGCCGGCGCGGCGCCGGAAGACATCTTCGGCGTCCCGCGCGAATCGGGGGTAGTCAGTGGAGCATTCGCTCTTCCGATTCATCTGGAAGCACAGCAAGCGCCAGCAGGTCATCATCCTGCTGGTGACGGTGTTGTCCTTCCCGATCCTGTACTACTCCCTCGAACTGCCAAAACTGATCGTCAACCAGGCGCTGCAGGGCACCGACTGGCCGCAGCCGCTGCCGTTCATCGGCCTGGAAATGCAGCAGGTCCCCTACCTGCTGGCGCTGTGCTTCGCCTTCCTGGCGCTGGTCATCATCAACAACGGCATCAAGTTCTGGCTCAACACCGCCAAGAACCTGCTCGGCGAGCGCATGCTGCGGCGGCTGCGCTACGACCTCTATCTGAGGGTGCTGCGCTTCCGGCTGCCGCGCTTCCGGCAGGTGAGCCAGGGCGAGATCATCCCGATGATCACGTCGGAGGTCGAGCCGCTCGGCAACTACATCGGCGACGCCATCGCGCTGCCGGCTTTCCAGGGCGGAACGCTGTGCGTCTATCTCTACTTCATCTTCGCGCAGGACGTGCTGCTGGGGACGGCTGCGATCGCCCTCTATCCGGTGCAGATGTGGATCATCCCCAAACTGCAGGCAAAGGTGAACCAGCTCGCCCGCGAGCGCGTCATCAATGTTCGCCGCATGGCCGACCGTATCGGCGAGACCATCTCGGGGGTGCGCGAGGTACATGCCAACGACGCGGCGATGTGGCACCTGGCCGATCTCTCGGACCGGCTCTACACCAACTTCGACATCCGCTACCGCGGATTCCAGCTCCGCTTCCTGATCAAATTTCTGAACAACTTCATCAATCAGCTGACGCCGTTCTTCTTCTACTCGATCGGCGGCTACCTGGTGATCAAGGGCGAACTCAGCTTCGGCGCGCTGGTGGCGGTGCTGGCCGCCTACAAGGACCTCGCCGGCCCGTGGAAGGAGCTGCTCGACTTCTACCAGGCGCGTGCCGACGTCGAGATCAAGTACCAGACGGTGGTGGAGAATTTCGACGTCCCCGACGTCAAGCCGGTCGAACTCGTCGTCGCCGATGCGGGCCCCGACGTCAGGCTCTCGGGCGACATCGAGCTGAAGGGCGTGAGCTACACGGCGGGCGGCCAACCGATCAGCGACATCGCGTTCGACATCCCGGCGGGAACGCTCGCCGCGGTGGTGGGCGACGACACCGACGGA
>JAEYRQ010000207.1 GCA_023435545.1 Pseudomonadota bacterium
GTGCTGACCGGGAGCCGGGGCGGCATCGTGCTGGCGCCCGACATGGCGGCCGCCTGCGCCTTCGCCAACGACTACGCGCCCGAGCACCTGATCGTCGAGAGCACCGACGCCTGGGCCTACCTGCCGAAGCTGACCAACGCAGGGGAGGTGCTGATCGGCGCGCACTCGGCGATCTCGATCGCCAACTACGTGCTGGGCCCGAACCACGTGCTGCCGACGAGCGGGCGCGCAAAGACCCGCTCGCCGCTGTCGGTGTTCGACTACCTCAAGCGCCAGACCATCGGCTACGTCACCGCCGAGGGCTATCCCGGCCTCGCCCCGCACGCCCGCGCACTGGCGAGCTACGAGGGCTTCGAGGCCCACGCCAACGCAGTGTCGCGCCTGCGCGAGGGTGGCGAGGCGCCCTGAAGTTTCACTCCGCTGCCCTGGCGTGCGGCAGCAGCGCCAGCCTGTCGAGGCCTTCGGGATCGGCCAGCACGGCGAGCTTCTCGCGCGGCGAGAGGTACGACAGCGCCTGTTCGATGCTGTCGGCGCCGTCGAGGCGGGCAAGCCCGAGGACCAGTGTCTCGTCGATGCCGCCGCGTCCGTGCGGGGCTTCCGGCGTCAGGCTCGCCCGATGGAAGGCAAGCAGCGCCGGATCCGCGGCCAGCCGCGCGAAGGCCTCGGAGTGGCCGCCGAGCCGCGCCTCGAGTTCGGTGGTGAACCTCTCGGCGCGGTGCAGGATCTGCGGCTGCTCAAACTCCTCGGGGATTGTCAGCAGCCCCACCCGCCGCAACGCGATGCCGGCATCGGCGCGCGCGGTGACGGCCGACAGCTGCACCGCAAATACGAGGCCCGCCAGCGCCGGCGTCAGCCATGCGAAGACCTGCGGCGACACCGCCCATGCGCTGGCGCCGAGCACGAGGCCGAACAGCACGTGGTTGACGTGCCGCCTGGCGATCTCGACGAGCGGCACGGAACCGTCGTCGCGCCTCTGCGGATTCCACCCGGCATCTCGGCCGACCAGGATGTCGAGCACCGCCGCCGACTGGATCGCCATCATGATCGGTGCCAGCAGGGCCGAGATCAGGGACTCCACCAGCAGGCTGAGCATCCCCAGCACCGGCCCGCCGATACCGCGCCGGACCGTCCGGTCCCCCAGTGCCACGAACAGGCCGAGGAACTTCGGCAGGAACAGGATCGCCATCGTCGCCACGAACAGGCCAATCGCCCGCTCGGAATCGATCACCGGCCAGGTCGGGAAGAGCTGGAACTCCTCGGTGAAATACTCCGGCCGGATGAAGCGCGCCTGCAGGGCGAGCAGCAGGCCGGCCAGCAGGAACATCAGCCACACCGGCGAGGCGACATAGGACATAATGCCGGTCACCAGATGCATCCGGCTCGGCCAGGCGAGACCGCGCGCCTGCAGCACCTTGGCATGCTGCAGATTGCCCTGGCACCAGCGGCGGTCGCGTGCGGCGAGGTCGATCAGGCTGGGCGGGCTCTCCTCATAGGACCCACCGACCAGCGGCACGAGCTGGATCGACCAGCCGGCTCGCCGCATCAGCGCCGCCTCGACGAAGTCGTGGCTGAGCACGTGGCCGCCGAGCGGTGGCCGGCCCCGCAGATGCGGCAGGCCCGCCGCGCCGGTGAAGGCGGCCGTGCGGATGATCGCGTTGTGGCCCCAGTAGTTGCCGTCGTCGCCGGCCCAGACCGCCAGCCCTGCCGACATCACCGGGCCGTAGACACGGCCGGCGAACTGCTGGACGCGGGCGAACAGCGTGTTGCGGTTGACGACCATCGGCACGGTCTGGATCAGGCCGACGCCTGGCCGCGCCTCGATCGCCAGAGCCAGCCTGATGAGCGTGTCGGGCTCCATCAGGCTGTCGGCATCGAGCACGACGAAGTAAGGATAGGCGCCCCCGAAACGGCGGCACCAGTCGGCAACGTTGCCGGCCTTGCGCTCGACGTTCCGGAGCCGGCGGCGGTAGAAGATCCGCGCTCGTCCCGTCACCCTGTCCTGCAGGGCCCGATAGGCGGCCTCCTCGGCGATCCAGACGTCGGGATTGGTCGTGTCGCTGAGCACGAAGATGTCGAAGGCGCGCGCGGCGCCGGCTTCGGCCAGCGCCTCGGCGGTCGCCGCGGCCGCGGCGAAGACCCGCGCCGGATCCTCGTTGTAGGCCGGGAGCAGGATCGCGGTGCGGCCGAGCGAAACGCGGTCCTCGCGCTGCGGCAGATCGAGCCTCGATCGGCAGAACGCCAGCGCCAGGACGCCGGCGAGCGCGACGGCGAAGGCGAACGAGATCCAGGCGATGTTCACCGAGAACAGCGCCAGCATCGCCGTCTCGATCGGCGTCAGCCGCGCAACCGCAAGCACGGCGTACATTTCGCGGACGAACAGCACCGTCATCAGGGCGGCACCGCCGAAGACCAGCAGCCGCGGCCATACCGGCGGGTCCGCTCGGCGGCGGACCATCGGTTCCGGCGCGCGCCGCAGGTCCTGCACCGGCATCGCCATCGGCGCCTCGGCCGGCAGAGACAGGTGCGGCGGCCGCCTGCGCTCGAACCTCGTGGCGGATCTCACGCCGACCATCGATACACCCACACTTCCGAGATGGCCTCGCCGCCATGCTTGAGCGTGCAGCGCAGGTCGATGCCGTCGCGGCCGCTCGGATCGAGACCGAAGGCGACACGGCGGCCGCCGGTCGCCGGATTGAACTGGATCGTGCCGGGGATAAGCCGGCCGGCGCTGTTCCACACTTCGGGCAGGATCTCTGCGTCGGGCGGCAGCTCGGCGAGCGGCCCACCGGCGTAATCGATGACGATGAGCCGACGGTCGGCGGGGGTGTCGCCCGTCATGTTGGTCGGGCGTCCGACCCGCGTGTCCACCACCATGGCGAGGCCGGAGCCCACGGGGGCATGATTGCCCCAGAACAGCCGGTAGCTGACGAGATAGTCCTCCCCGGCGCGCAGCGGCTCGGCCGGCCGCCAGAAGGCGACGATGTTGTCGTAGGTCTCGGCATTGGTGGGTATCTCGACGAGGATGACAGAGCCCGCACCCCAGTTGCCGATTGGCTCGACCCACAAACTCGGGCGGCGTTCGTAGCGCGCTTCGAGATCCTGGTAGGCCTCGAAGTCGCGACCGCGCTGCATCAGCCCGAAGCCCTGGGGCTGGTCGTCGAGAAAGGCGCTGATCTCCAGGCGGGCCGGGTTGATCAGCGGCCGCCACAGCCATTCGCCGCGTCCGTTCCACATCAGCAGGCCGTCGGAATCGTGCACCGAAGGCCGGAAATCGTCGACACCGACCCGGTCGTGCGGTGCGAAGAAGAACATGCTCGTCAGGGGCGCGAGGCCGATCTTCTCGATGTCCGCGCGGGGAAACAGCGTCGCCTCGACATCAATCACCGTGTCGGTTCCCGGCCTGATCGTCATCCGGTAGGCGCCGGTCGTGCCGGGGCTGTCGAGCAGCGCATGGACCACGACCGAGGTGGAGTCGGCGCGCGGTCGCTCGATCCAGAACTCGCGGAACGCGGGAAACTCCTCGCCTTCGGGCTCGGCCGTTCGGATCGACAGGCCACGGGCCGAAAGGCCGTAGGTCTGGCCCCTGGCGATGGCCCGGAAGTAGCTCGCGCCCTGGAAGACGGCGAACTCGTCGAGCCTGTCCGGATCGTTGAGCGGACCGTGCAGCCGGAAGCCCGAGAAGCCGATATCCTCGGTCGGCAGGCCGTCGGGAACCAGCGGCCCGTAGCTGAACAGTTCCGGTGAGTAGATGACGTGCCGGCTGCTGCCGTTCTCGACGAGGTTGATCATGACCGGCGCGGAATAGACGTGGCCGAGGTGGAACAGCTGCATCTGGACCGGAAGCTCCTCGCCACGCCAGATGGCGGCGTCCGGACGGAACCGGATGTCCCGGTACTGATCGTAGGACAGATCCCTCAGCGGCTCGGCGGCACCCGCAGGCGGTGGCTCATAGGGCTGCTGCGCCAGTTCGCGGGCGCGGACGCGCACCATGGCAGGCGAGAAGGGTTCCTCCGGCCCCAGCGCCACCGTCGGCGCCGGGGCGGCGTCCTGTGCGCCCTCCTGCGCCACGGCCGGCATGTCCAGCCGGCCGGCAGTCCAAGCGGCAACTGCACCGAGAGCCAGCAGATCCCGCCGGTTCAGTCGCATATATCAGACCTCCACATCCCCGCCTCACACCCTGGGCGAACGCACCGGTTTGGGCGCCGCGAACGACCCCCGACCCACACCTTCGACCACGGGAAACACCGCGATTTGCGATGCAATGCAGCATAGCGAATCGCAAGTCCGCGGAGAATGCGGAGTTTGCGACATCTCAATGCGGTATTGGTCCCCGGTCCGACTCAGGATTGCGATTTGTCGGGACGACAATGTGGCAACGCGTGACGAGGTTTGCCGGTTCCCTCACATTGCCTCTGCGGAACGACGGGCCACCCTGACACCGTCGACCACGCGGTCGCTGGGGTGCAGGATGACGCTGTCGCCGGCAGAAAGCCCGTCGAGCACCACGGCGTGGCGGGTGTTGCGGGCGCCGAGTTCCACCACCCGGAGGCGCGCGCGGCGGTCGGCGTCGACGACGAACACCGCCCAGGAGTCGCCGCGCCGGAACAGGGCACCGAGCGGCACCAGCAGCGCCTCCTCCCTGGCGACCAGGAGATGCACCACGACCCGGTAGCCGTGGCCGAGATCGCGCCAGGCCTCCGGCGGGTCGACGATGTCGAGGACCGTCTTGACGCGCTGCTCCTCGATGCCGAGAGCCGAGACCTTGGTGAAGCCGGCGGTCTCCACCCGCCGCACCCGGGCCGTCAGCACCGGCCCGCCCCAGCCATCCAGTCGCGCCTCGGCGCGGGGCGGCAGGCGCACCGCATCCATCGACAGGAGGTCGACCACGACTTCCAGGTTCTGGGGATGGCCGATCTCCACGAGTGGCGTGCCCGCTGCGACGACCTGCTCGCTCTCGGTAGGGATGGAGAGAACCTCGCCGTCGACCGGAGCGAAGACCTGGACGCAGCAGCTTTCCACGCCCGTCGCGGCGGGGGGGCCATGCTCGGTCTCCGGGCCGATCAGCCGAGCCCGCGCCGAGTCCAGCTCCCTGCGGCGCACCTCGAGCGTCGCCTGGGCACTGGCCAGCCGCGCGCGGGACGTGTCGACCTGCATGCGGGCCTGCTCGTGGGTGCGTTCGGAGATGGTGCCCCGGCGGGCCAGTTCGTCGGCACGGCGCAGTTCGCTCTGGTGGAAATCGAGCTGTGACTGTGCCTCGCCGACCTGTGCCTCGGCCAGCGAGACCGCCGCTTCCGCTGCCGAGACCGAGGCCTCGGCCTCGCGCCGCGCCCGGGCGTCCAGGAAGGAGGGCGCGGTCGGCTGGATGACCGCGACCACGGTTTCGTCGGCGACGACCTCGTCTCCCACTTCGCGCGGCGACCTCAGGACCTTGCCGGACAGCGGGGCGGACACCGTGTAGATGTCGCGGATCCGGGTCATGCCCTCCTCGTCGACCGTGACCTCGAGCGTGCCCACGGCGATCTCGGCGATGTCGACGGGAACGGGCTGCGGCCAGAACGCCCAGGCGAGCGCGCTGGCGCCGCCGGCAGCGAGTGCCGCGAGCACGGTCCGTCTGATCCAGGTCCCGGCCATCGTCTGCTCCGTCTATTCGCGCGTCTTGAGAACTTCGATCAGGTCGAGCCGGTCGATCCGCCGCCTGACGATCAGCGCGGAGACCACGGCCGCGCCGAGCACGACCAGGCTCGAGATCGCATAGGTCTGGCGGTGGATGATCATGGGCACACGATAGAGCTCGCTCTGCAGCCCCTGCACCATTGCCCAGGCGAACCAGTATCCGACGAGCCAGCCGACCGGCAGCGCCACCAGCGTCAGGACGGCGAGTTCGCCGAGCAGGATCCAGGACACCTCGCCGCGCGTGAAGCCGAGCACCCTGAGGCTTGCAAGTTCCCGTCCGCGCTCGGACAGCTGGATGCGCGCGGAGTTGTAGACGACACCGAAGGCGATGACGATCGCAAGCCCGGTGTAGACGGTGATCATCACGGTGATGTTCTCGGCCAGCGTCTCGCGGAACTTCTGCAGCGACACCTTCTGCAGCGCGATCGAGCCGACCATCGGCAGGCCCTTGATCGCCTCGAACAGCGCGCGGTCCTGCGACTCGTCGAGAGAATTGTCGACACCGGTGACCATCGGCCCTTCCATCATCAGACGGTTCACCTCGCCGATCTCCATGTAGGACATCAGCCCGATATAGCCCTGGATGATGGCTGTCACCGGCACGTCGACGATGCGCTTGCGGCCCTGCAGCGTTTCGACCTGGACGATGTCGCCGACGCGCACGCCGAGGATCTCGGCCAGCGCGTCGCTGGGGGCGATGCCCGTCTCGGGAATGCGAACGACCTGCTGGCCTGCGTCGAGGACGCGGCTGAGGTCAGCGTCGATGGGCTTGCCAATGACCGGAACCCGGCGCTCGACATGGCCGTGGCGCACCTTGGCCGCGACCATGCGGACGGGCTCGGCCGCCAGCACGCCGGGCAGCCGCTCGACCTCCGCCAGCACGCCCGCCGGCCGCTCCTGTACGAACTCGACGGTCGCATCCTGCCGGTCCGACTGGAAGTAGGTGAAGTCGATCATGAACTCGATCGAATCGAAGGCGAACAGCGAGGCGAGCAGCACAGCGACCGACAGTGAGATCCCGAGCACGGTCAGGGCGGCACGCACCGGCCAGCGCAGGATGTGGCGGCCGATCATCACGGTGGTCTGGGAGACGAAGCGCAGGCGCCCGTCGGACAGGAGCCGGCGGTAGCGGGTCGGCGCCTGCGCCTGCAT
>JAEYRQ010000227.1 GCA_023435545.1 Pseudomonadota bacterium
GGGCGGGGCTGGGGGGTTCACCCCCGCCCCCGGCGACGCGGCGACGGGGCGATCAAGCGGCCCGTAAGAGCGTTTCAGCTTGGGCGAGGACGGTCTGCACAGCCAGATCAGATAGGTCCGGCGGATAGCCGAACCGTCTGAGGATGCGCTTGACCAAGATGCGCATGCTCGCTCTGGCGCTCTCGCGGTGGTGCCAGTCAACGGTGACGTTGCCACGGAGCTGTTCGACCAGCTCGTGCGCGATGATCCGCAGTTGGTCGCTACCCAGCACATCGACCGCCTGCTGGTGTTCGGCGAGCGCGTCGTAGAAGGCGAGCTCTTCCGGGGACAGCCCGGTTTCTTCTCCCCGGGCGTGTGCGGCTTTCAGATCCCGCGCGAGGCCGATCAGTTCCTGGATCATCTCCAGGGCCGACAGAGCCCCTGCATGATAGCGCGCGACGGCGTCCTCAAGACGTTGGCTGAAGGCCTTGCTCTCCACGACGTTGGTGCGGGACCGACTCTTGATCTCGCCGGCCAGAAGTTTTTTCAGAGCCTCTAGGGCGAGGTTCTTCTTCTCCATGCCGGCCACCTCGAGCAGGAACTCGTCCGACAGGATCGAGATGTCCGGCGTCTTCAGCCCGGCGGCTTGCAGGATGTCGATGATCTCCGCGGACGCGATCGACTGATCGATCAATTGCTGGACGGCGAAGGTCTTCTCGGCGGCGCTCAGGCCGCCCTTGGCCGAGCTCTTGGCCAGCGCGGCGCGAATGGCCTGGAAGAACCCGACCTCGTCCCGGATCTCGCGCGCGGCGTCGCTGGCGGACGCCAGAGCGAAGGCTTTGCCCAAACCCAGAACCAGATCGTGGAACTGGCGGTGAGCCTGCTTCTTCGCCTCGAGGGACGCGACCTTGGCGGCTTCCGCCTCTGACCACTTGAGCACCCAGTCGATGGCGCCCGCCAGACAGGCCAGCCGTTGTGTCGGCGAGCCGGAAACCCCGGGTTCGTAGTCAAAGCCATGGAAGATGCCGCGCACCACCTCGTAGCGCTCCATCAGGACCGCGACCGCCTCTTCCTCGTTGATGCCTGTCTTGTCCCGGTCCGCCTGGGTGTACTGACCGAGCGCCGACTTCAGGTTTTGCGCGATGCCGATGTAGTCGACGACCAGACCGCCGGGCTTGTCGCGGAACACACGGTTGACGCGGGCGATGGCCTGCATCAGCCCGTGTCCGCGCATCGGCTTGTCGACGTACATGGTGTTCATGCACGGCGCGTCGAAGCCGGTCAGCCACATGTCGCGGACGATCACCAATCGGAGCGGGTCAGCCGGATCGCGGGCGCGCCTGGCAAGCAAGTCCCGCCGCGCCTTGTTGCCGATGTGCTTTTGCCAGGCGAGCGGGTCGGATGCCGAGCCGGTCATGACGATCTTCACGGCGCCCGAGGCGTCATCATCCGAATGCCAGTCGGGCCGCAGCGCCACGATCTCGTTGTAGAGGCTCACGCAAATCCGGCGGCTCATGCAGACGGCCATCGCCTTGCCGTCGAGAGCATCGATGCGGGCCTCGAGGTGCTTCACCAGATCGGCGGCGATCTGCTTGAGGCGCTTGCTGGAGCCGACCAGCGCCTCCACCGTCGACCACTTGGCCTTTGCTTTCTCGGCCTCGGTCAGGGTCTCATTGGCGACCAGCGCCTCGATTTCGGCATCGATCTTGGGCTTCTCGTCCTCGTCCAGTTCGATGCGGGCCAGTCGGCTCTCGTAGTAGATCGGCACGGTAGCGCCGTCCTCGACCGCGCGGCTGATGTCGTAGACGTCGATGTAGTCGCCGAACACCGCCGGCGTATTGACGTCGTCGGCCTCGATCGGCGTGCCCGTGAAGCCGATGAAGGAGGCGTTCGGCATCGCCTGCCGGACATAGTGCGCATAGCCGTAGCGACGCTCGCCAGTCTCGCGGTTCAGCTTGGAGTCGAAGCCGTACTGGCTGCGGTGCGCCTCGTCGGCCATGACGATCACGTTGCGGCGGGCCGTCAGCTCCGGAAACCGCTCCTCCCCGCGTTCAGGCGCGAATTTCTGCAGCGTGGTGAAGATGACGCCGCCCGACGTCCGGCTCAGCAAGTCCTTGAGATCATCGCGGCTGTCCGCCTGTTCGGGCGTCTGGCGAATGAGGTCGCGGCACAGGCCGAAGGTCGAATAGAGCTGATCGTCAAGGTCGTTTCGGTCGGTCAGCACGACGATCGTCGGGTTCTCGAGCGCTGGCTCCTTCACGACGAGGCCGGCGAAGAAGGCCATTAGCAGGCTCTTGCCGGAGCCTTGGGTGTGCCAGATCACCCCAATCTTCCGGTCGCCGTCGGAACGGGTAGCGGCGACGGCCTCGGCCAGCGCTTTGCGCGCGCCGTGGAACTGGTGATAGGCTCCGATGATCTTGAACGGGCCGCGGTCGCCGTCGCCGAAGACTGTGAAATCGCGGATGAGCGCCAGGAAGTGCTCGCGTTCAAAGACTCCGCGCAGCAGGGTTTCGAGCTCGGGTGAGCCCTTGTGCGTGAAGTCGTCGTCCGAGCCGGTGATGGTGCGCCACGGCATGAAGCGCTCGAAGTCGGCCGTGAGCGAACCTATCCGCGCCTCGACGCCGTCAGACGCCACCAGCACCGCATTCGTGCGGAACAGGCTCGGGACCTGCGCCTGGTAGGTCTGCAGCTGGTTGAAGGCGTCGGTCGTCGTGGCGTTCTCGGCAGCGGCGTTCTTCAGCTCCAGCACCGCCAGGGGCAGGCCGTTGACGAACAGGACCAGGTCCGGCCGCCGGTTCCATGAGCCTTCGACCACAGTGAACTGATTGACCGCCAACCAGTCGTTGGCTTCCGGGGCGGCGAAATCGATAAGCCAGACCTTCTCCGAGACGATCCGGCCGTCGGCCGCCCGATGCTGCACCCCCACCCCATCGGTCAGCAGCCGGTGGATTCGGCGGTTCTCCTCGACCAGCGACCCCGTGGCGCTGGTCAGCAGCTGGCGGATCGCCTCGCTGCGCGCGACCTCGGGGACATCGGGATTCAGTTTGGCGAGCGCGGTCTCGAGCCGGGGCAGCAGGATGACGTCGGAGAAGGCCTGACGCTGCGGCGCGGGACCGTCCGGGGCGATGCTGGTGCCATGCAGGTAGAGCCAGCCGAGGTCCTTGAGGATTTCGATGCCGGCCTCTTCGACGATGTCTTCCGAGAAACCCTTCACGCACTCCCCCCGATGGTGCCCCGCGCCAGATCGAGCACCCGGCTTTTGATTGCGTCCGCCTGCCCCCGAAGATCAATGGTGGCTATGCGAACTCGGTGGCCCTGAATGACGGCCCATTCGTCGATCTGCTTGTCGAGCACGGGATAGACTAGGACCCCCTCCGACGCCGAAAGCGCCGCCCCGCCCTTGTCCGCCTGCGTCCGAAGATAGGCGTAGAGTTGGTAGAGATGGCCGCTCTTGAAGCGTTCGGCCTGATACGCGTTCAGCGTCAACGCGTTGGCGAATTTCGTCTCCAGGATCACCCGTTGCAGGGCTTGGCCGGGTCGGGTTCGATCAAGGACCACGTCCGCGCTCATCGCCGGCAACCAGCTGGTAAAACCGCCGGTTGGCTCGAAGACGTCCCACAGGAGACCCTTCTGCGGGAAGACCTTCCAGCCGTTGCGGCCGTGCATCTCGTGAACGCAGATGCCCGCGACCGCCTTCTCGAAGATCTTGCGCAACAGAATCTCGTCGCGTTCGAGACGTGTGGCGCTGGTCGATCCGGCCATCTCGCTGGGGAGTATCAGGTCAAGCGCCAGCTCCGCGACCGTGATCATCAGACGGTCTTCCGCATCATGGCGGGATATGCGTTCGCGCGCCATCTCGCTTCGGGAGGGCCGTGTCTCGCCGACGCCAAGCTCCTCCAACTGGCGGGCGAGGATCCGGCACTCGTGCGCAGGCTTGCTCGCGCCCATGCGCGCCGACATGGCCAGCAGAGCCGCGCGGACCAGCCGGTTGCGCGGGGTATCGTAGGTCAGATCCTCGAACTGGCAGGCGACCTCGCCACGCTGGAGCAGCATGCCCGCATCGGTCTTCATCCAGTCTATCCGCCCGCGGACGCGGTTCAGCGTCGCGGCGCGAGGCACATAGTCGCGCGTGAGGTTCTGATGCAGTCGCCGCTCGACGACGAGGCAGAGCAGCCGCGCCAGGAGTTCTGGCAGGTCGGCCGCCTCCTTCGCTAGTCCGTCGAATCGCTCCCGGAACTGCGCGAGGTCCGCGGCATAGACCAGCAGCAGCCACAGATTGCGGACGGGAATGCCGACCTGGCTGGTCCAGGCGGTCTCACCATCGACGCTCTGCGGCAGGGCGCTCACAGGCCTGCGAGGAGGGCGGCGCGGTTCTGCCGGGCGGTGGCCGGATCGTCGTACCAATACTCATCGAGCAATGGTCCGATCTCGGTTTCCACCACGGTGCGATACCAGTTCGGCCAGTCGGGCACGCCGGCCTTCGGTGGCGTGACATAGCTGTGTCCGACGCAGAACTGCTCGCCCAGGCGGCCGTCCGCGCCGATGACATCGTTGAGCGCCGTCATCCGCTGGGCCACCAGATCGACTATGGGCTCGGGCGCGCCCGCCGCCTGACACCAGGCCCTCCAGGCGTTGTTCAACTGCGGCGTCAGATTGCGGAAGGCGAACCGCCGGCGCAGCGCCAGGTCGACAAGGGCGAGCGATCGGTCGGCGATGTTCATCGTGCCGATGATGTGCAGGTTCGGCGGAATGTGGACGCGTTCGTCGGCGTGCCGCGGATAGGCCAGCCGCAAAGCTTCAGACGGATCGCGCTTGTCGGTTTCCAGCAGGGTCAGGAGCTCGCCGAGAATCTGGGCGGGGTTGCCGCGATTGATCTCTTCGATCACCAGCACGTAGGTCTCTTCCGGGTCCGTCAGGGCGGCATTGACACATTCGAGGAAGACGCCGTCGGTCAGCCTCAGTCCGCCGACGCCGTCCTTGCCGGCGTGCGGCCTCCAACCCCTGACGAAATCCTCGTAGGATAGGGACGGTTGAAATTGGACCGCTGTAACCCGCGACGGATCCCTGGCTCCGACCAAGGCATAGGCCAGACGGCGGGCCAGCCAGGTCTTCCCGGTACCCGGCGGCCCTTGCAGGACGAGGTTCTTCTTGTGACGGAGCAGGGCCAGCAACCCGTCGAGCTCGCCACTGCTCAGGAAGCAGCCATCCGAAACGATGTCGGCGATCGCGTAGGGTGTGAAGGCCTTCTCGCCCGGGGCGAAGGCTGCAGGGGCAGCAGCCTCCGGCGACGCGTCCTCAACTGTGTCGTCTGCGATGCGCCAGCGCGTCAGGAAGTCGGCGGGGAGAGCCGCGGCGTAGTCGTCGCCGTCGTCAGTCAGGGTGAGCCAGGACTTGCCGTCGCGCTGCGTGGCGACCACAAGCTCAACCATCTTGGACCAGAGCACGATGTAGGATGCCGGCATCGTGGTGGTCCAGGTCGGCACCAGCGACTGCACGTACCGCGTCGCATCCTGCTGCGTCATCCCCCCGGCTTCCCTCAGCTTGAGAAGAAGGTGGGCGACGCCGAAGATCCGCCCCACGATCGGCGCGCGGAGCACCTGCGACGGATCCGGCGCCGTCAGCAGGTCGAACCCCCGGTCCGTCGGGAAATAGGCGCCGTCCGAAAACCGCAGCAGACCCAGACCGCCGCCCATCGCCTGGTTGATGACATGACTGGCGCTGTTCTCGGCCAGGTTGGGAGATTCCTGCTGGATGAAATCCATCAGGTCCTCCTTGCTGATCCCCTGCTCGCTCTCGCGGACGACAGAGACCAGCAGGCCGATGTTGTTCTTGACCGCGAAGAGGCTGCGACGTTGGGACGACGCTGGCAGGATCGAAAACTCCGGAACGTCGACCGGCTCGCGGCCAGCACCGACGACCTCGGCGGCGCCGCTGTCGGGCTTGGCGAAATGGCTCTCCCAGAGGAACCAACTGAACATGGCGTGGTCGACGTCCTCGCCGCCCAGGCCTTCCAGCGCCTCGCGCAGACGCGCGCGGATCAGAGGGTTCTGGCCGATCCACTGGGTCGGCGCCTTGGCCGCCCCGATCAGACCGTGCACCTGATAGGTCCGGCGGTCGTCCATCAGACAGGTCATGTGACGGGGATAAAGAGCGGCCAGAAGCCGGGCGATCCGGGCCCGGGGCCGCTTTTCGGTGTACTTCGGCCGGACGCGGCTCAGGATTTCATCGTAGGCGCCCTGCAGCACAAGGGCCGCCTGCTGCGTGTCCTCCGGAAGTCCGATATCCCGAAGCTCGAGCAGAAAGGCGGCCAGATCCTTGTCCGCATAGCCGCCCGCAACGGACACCGAACTGCCCGGGCCGATGCCGCTGACGCCGCCGTCTTCCCAGAGATGGCGTTGATACTCTTCGGTCATCCAGTTCGCCTCGGCGGTCTGGCGGACACGGTCGACTGTTGCGAGGTAGCGTGCGCGCCACTTCGTCCCAGCCTCGTCGGCATAGGCCGTCTGGAACTTCGCGAACTCGGCCCGGATCGCGTCAGTGGAGAGGATCTGACTCATGCGGCGTCGCTCTCGGTATTGGATGGGTTCACCCGCACCTGCCCAGACATCAGGCGGGGCAGCAGGTAGTCGCGGGTTTCGGCGAGGGTGCGGTTTTCATTCAAGCTAGTTGTCAGCTTTTTCAGCATCGGCTGGACGAGAATGTCGAATGCAGTGCGCACCGTTCGGGGCGGCGCGATGACCGGCATGTTTTCCATGGAGCCGCCCCAGACCGCGTAAGGGATTGTGGTTCCTGAGCTGTTGGCGGTCGCAAACTCGATGGTCGACGAAGCGGATGTGAGCATGGCCACGAAGGCCAAATCGGTCTCGCTCTTCGGTCGCAGGACGAACACAGTGGTGCGCGTGGTACCCTCGAATGGAGCAACGACTACCTTGTGGAAGTACGGTCTCATTGCGCCGAACAGGACGTCATTCCGCCTGAACCCGATCAGGCTAGTCTGCGCCTCTTCACCGGGCCTGAACTCCGCCAGCGCGAGTGACCGAGGCGGAAGGCAGTCTATGGGCACATAGGGCTGGCTCCTCGTCAGTTCACCGGCCCTGCGGCGCTCGTTCACATTCGACACAAGATCACCGAAACGACCAATCGCCCAGCCCTCCGGCAAGCCGTCGTCTGCCAAGGCAGCGGGAAACAGCGCCGCCATTTCCGCCGCGTGGGCGGGGTCGGGGGTGAGTCCGCCCATGACGGAGACCGGGTCGGCCTCGCCGGCCAACTTGCGGCGGACCGGGCCGAAGTCGACGAACCAGTCGCGGAAGATCGCCCGGGCCATCGCCTCCAGGGTCTCGTTCATCCGGCGGTTCAGCTCGATTCTGTCGTCCAAAGCCGCAAGGATGTTCCCGATTGCCCGTTGCTCATCATAGGCCGGATAGCTAATCGGCATGGACCGGAGAGCCTTTTGGCTGACGCCGGCAACGGTCGTTCCTGTGGCACGAGAAGCGAGAATCTCCTGTTGCCGAGGAGAGGTCAGGAGATAGCGCAGAAACGTGTTGTCCAGCTTGCCCGCCTTGCCTCGCAAACAGACCACGCGTTGGCCGAGAGCATAGCGAACGGTGCGAGGCGTAAGTTGGATGACTTCGCCGAGAGGCCCTTCTGTCGTCAGGACAACGTCGCCAACCTCCGGGAGGCCGCGCGTCATCCATCGGTCATAGAAGCCCGGCGCAATCCGCTGCTCGATCGGTTCTAAGAGCCCGGTTGTCTTCACTACCTTGGCCGAAATAACCGGTATGCCTGTTGTAGCTTTCGGCGGGCTCTTGCCCCGGTAGTCGATCAGCCGCTCTAGAGCGTCCTCAAGGGATGATGTGATCCAGTTGGTCACGCGCTGATGGCTCCCAGCGCCGCTTCGATCCTCTCCTCCAGCGCGCGCCCCTCGGCGAACTGCTCCGCCAGTTTCGCCCGCAGCGCCCCGAACCGCTCTCCGAACGGCACGCCGTCGTCCTCTTCGTCCGCTGCCCCGACATACCGCCCCGGCGTCAGCACATGGCCGTGGCCGCGCACCTCCTCCAGCGGGGCCGAGCGGCAGAACCCCGGCTCGTCCGCATAGACCTCCAGTCCCTGCACGTCGTTGGTCTCCGGCCGATTGCGCCAGCGGTGATAGGCGCCGGCGATCTTCGCGATGTCCTCGGCCGAGAACTCGCGCCGGGTGCGGTCGACCATGTGGCCCAGCTTGCGGGCGTCAATGAACAGGATTTCGCCGCGCCGGTCGCGATGGCCGTTGGCGCTCTTGTCGCGGGCCAGGAACCACAGGCAGGCGGGGATCTGGGTCGAGTAGAACAGCTGGCCCGGCAGGGCGACCATGCAGTCGACCACGTCGCCCTCGATCATCGCCTTGCGGATCTCGCCCTCGCCCGACTGCTGCGAGGACATGGAGCCGTTGGCCAGCACCACGCCGGCCGTGCCGCGCGGGGCCAGGTGGTGCAGGATGTGCTGCAGCCAGGCGAAGTTGGCGTTGCCCTTGGGCGGTGTCCCGTAAACCCAGCGCGCGTCGCCTTCGAGGCTGGGCTGCCACCAGTCCGAGATGTTGAAGGGCGGGTTGGCCATCGCATAGTCGAACTTCAGCGTCGGGAAGGCGTCGCGCAGGAACGAGCCCTCGTTGTTCCAGGCGATGTCCGCATCGATGCCGCGCACGGCCAGGTTCATCTTGCAGAGACGCCAGGTGGTGTGGTTGCGCTCCTGGCCATAGATGGCGATGTCGCTGCGCCGGCCCTGGTGGTCCTCCACGAACCGCTCGGACTGCACGAACATGCCGCCCGAGCCGCAGGCGGGGTCGTAGACGCGGCCCTTGGTCGGCTCCAGCACCTCGACGATGGTGCGCACCACGGACCGGGGCGTGAAGAACTCGCCGCCGCGTTTGCCCTCCGCGCCGGCGAACTGCGAGATGAAGTACTCGTACGCCCGGCCGAGCAGGTCCTGGGCGTCGCCGTTGCGGGCCTTCATGTCGACGTTGGAGAACAGGTCGACCAGCTCGCCCAGCATGGTCTTGTCCAGCTGGGGCCGGCTGTAGATCTTGGGCAGGACGTCCTTCAGGACGGTGATGTTGGCCTTCTCGATCGCCTCCATGGCGTTGTCGATCAGCCCGCCGATGTCGCCCTTCTTCTCGCGCCCGGTGGTGACGTCGGTGAAGGTGATCTCGGGCCGCTTGGCGTTGGCCTGCAGATTGCTCCAGCGCGCCTCGGGCGGCACCCAGAAGACATGGGCGGCGAGGTATTCCTCGGGGTCCTCCGGGTCGGCGTAGGGCTCGGCCTTCAGCTTCTCGTACTGCGCCTCGAACGCTTCGGAGATGTACTTAAGGAAGATCAGCCCGAGCGCGACGTGCTTGTACTCTGACGGCTCCAGGTTTCCCCGTAGCTTGTCGGCCGCTTTGAACAGCTCGGCCTCAAAGCCGAGGTCACCGCCGTTAGACCGTTCAACTGCCATCAAATTCCCCCCTGTGACCGTGATAGGCGGAGGCGAGAGGGGGATGCAACCGTGGCGGCTCCGTCAAAGCAGTTTTTGCGGCGTTGGAAACTATCTTGGGTTGCCGCTCTGCACGCAACGCTGTTTGATGATGAGGGCGCGCACAGTCGCGGGGGGAAATCGTGGCAGACGCACTGAACGGGGCCTTGCACAAGGTCCTGTGGTTCTTGAGCCTGGCCTATGTGCACGAGTGGTTCGTGCCCTTTGTGCTGTTGCCGATCATGCTGGGCATGGCGGGCTTCCTGCACTGGCGGGCACGCAAGGAAATCGGCCCCTACCTATCGGCCGCTAGGGCGCGCGTGGACGCCTTGAAGGTGGCGCTTGGGGACTCTGCTGACCCGCTTAGCGAGCGCCATTCGTTCGCCGCTCGCTTTGTTGATCTGTCCGCAGCAATGGGTCGGCAAGAGCCGGGCGCCCATGCCCTCGTACAGGCGTGGCGCGAGTTCCAGGAAACCTTCGTCGACGAGAACGCCGACCCCATCCGCAACACAGGCCGCCCCAGCGTCTTCTTCGGCCGGGTGGCGCCTAGGCTCGCCTACCTGACGTTCGCTTCGAACGTCTTCGTCGGGATCGGACTGATCCTCACCTTCATCGGTCTGATCGTCGCCCTCGGCCAAGCCGCGCAAGGCATGTCTGGCGATGACGTCGGCGCCGCCAAGGGCGCGCTGGCCGGACTGTTGACGGTCGCGGGAGCGAAGTTCTTCACCTCGGTTGCAGGCCTGATCGCCTCGATATGGCTCAGGTTCGTTGAACACGATCTGAGCAAGAAATCACGCGGCCTGACCGAACAGATCAGTAGCTTGCTGGAACGGGGCCTGCTGTATGTGCCGCCCCAGCGCCTTGCCGCCGAACAGCTCGAGGTCATGAAGGAGCAGCGGGACCAGCTGAAGACCTTCAACACCGATTTCGCCATGCAGCTCGGGGACCGGATCGGCGCGCAATTCCAGCAAGCCCTTGCGCCCATGACTTCCTCCATCTCGCAGATGGTGGACAGCATGAGCGA
>JAEYRQ010000269.1 GCA_023435545.1 Pseudomonadota bacterium
GGGCGGGGCGGTGCGCGCGCGCTGCCGCTCGGCGCCGATCATGGCGACGATCTGCCGCCGCCGGCTGACGAGATCGGCCAGGAGCCGGGTCTGCGCGTCCTTGAGCGGACGGATCTCCGGGTCGGTCGCGGCGAGGAAGCGGGCGATCACCGCCGCGTCGATCGGATCGGTCTTGGCGCGCTTGCCCAGCGCGTTGGCGAAGGCGCGCACCTGCGCGGCGTTGACGACGACGACCGGCAGACCGGCGCCCGCCAGACCCGCCGCCACGATGATCTCGAAGCCGCCGGTCGCCTCGATCCCGATCAGCCTCGGCGCCAGCGGCCGCAACCGGTCCGCAAGCTCCGCCACCCCCTCGGTGTCGCGGGGAACCCGGAAGCTGTCCCCGGCGCCTCCGCCGCCCTCCAGATGCACGTCCAGATGCGTTTTCGATACGTCGATCCCGATGACGATGGCGTCCATCCTGTCCCGTCCTTGCACAAGCGGGCTTCGCTTCGAGCGGCCCAAGCGACTGTTCGGGTTCGATGGAACGACGGGCGAAGACCCAGGCTCACCCACGGGCTTGTCGTCCCTGAGGGGCATCGGTCTCCCGCCCGCCACCGCCTCCGCAACTATGCCAGATACGGCCAGACAGGAGTTACAAGGGGGCGCCGAAGGCGGTGGACCGGCACCCGTTGGCCACGATCTGGCGAAACCGACTGCCGACTGCCTACTCCCTACTCCCTATTTCTCCCTACACCCTGATCTCCACCACCGGGATCGAGGGGATCTCGCCGTGGTCGAAGGCGGCCACGTCGACCGTCAGGCGATCGGTGTCGAAGCGCACGGGCACGTCGAACTCGAAGCCGGCGGTCACCGGCTCGCCGATGGCGGGAGGCAGGCTGAGAACGACGAGACCGATGGTCTCGTCGAGCGTGAAGTCGTCGCCCTCCGCCAGCTCGACCCCGCCGACGGCGATCCGGACCGTCCCGGGGACGGGCTTGACGATCTCGCGCCGCCAGGGGTTGACCAGCAGGCCGTATTCCTTGGAGAGCCGGAAGCCGACCGTCTCGCCGTCGCCCGAGCCGATGAGCTGGTCGTCGGGAGCCGGCGGAACCAGCGGCGGACAGGAGCGATAATCCGCCCAGTCCTTCCAGCGGAAACCGTGGGCGCGGCCGCGCCGCTCCTCGAAGAAGGCGATGACGTCGTAGAGCTGGTCGAGCGTCTTGATCCCGGTCCCCGCGTCGTAGCGGCGGCGGGAGTCGCTCCACTGCTGGTTCCGCTCCTCGTGGCCGCCGGTCGTCGTCACCACCTGGGTGCGACGTTCCGGGCCGCCTATCGCCCCGCGCGAGACGGCGACGGGAAATCTCACCTCATGGAAGCCCATATATCGCTCCTCGAGGCCTGGCTGAATGAAGTCGCCTGAACAGAAAATGGCCGGCTCCGGGGGGAGGAGCCGGCCAAGGGCAGTCGGACGGTCGGTCGGCGTTGGGCGCTGAGGCAACCGCCCGGGTCTGCGCGGGGTTCAGTCCGCCGTCACTCCGACGTCACGGGCGGAGTGGTCGGGGGCGCCGCACCCGCGGGCTGATCCGAGGTCATCGGAGCGGCCGGGGGCGTGTCCGCATCGCGCTCGGCGACGAGATCGTCACGGTCCTGGAACGACGGGGCATCCTCCAGCGCCTCACGGGTGAGCGTCACCGCGGCGACCTTCTCCTCCGGATTGAAGCTGAATTCCTGCCAGTTCACCGCCACGTCCTTGGCACCGATGCCGAGGAAGCCGCCCACCGACACGACGCCGGCGATGACGCGGTTCTGCTCGTCGATGACGAGGTAGTTGATCGAACCGATCGACTCGTCCTCGAAGTTGCGGACATCCATGCCGATCACCTCGTTGGAGGTCATCTGGCCCGGCTCGAGCTGGGTCAGGATCGGCTCGGTCGGCAGACCCATCGCCGCGTCGGCGGTCGTCTCGCCGATCGTGTCGGTACCGGTCGCAGCCGGGGGAACCTCGGCCTGGCCGGTGGCCGGCGGCGTGGCCGGAGCGGTCTCGGCCTGACCCGTTGCCGGCTCGTCCATCGGCTCGGTCTCTGCGGTGCCGCCGGTGGTGGCATCGCTGTCGAGGCTGTCGGTCGCGCCCTCTTCCATGGTGGTGCCGGTATCGGCCGGCGCCTGCATGTTGTCCTGCGCCGCCGGGGGCTGGGTCTCCGGCGCGGTGGTCTGCGCCAGCGCTGGCGCGGCGACCAGGCTCAGCGCCAGGGCGGTACCAGTCATCAGCTTGGTGATGTCAATATTCGACATGATATTGGCTCCTTTCTCGATGCAGGCCAAGACCATCCGTACACCGCCACCGGTGTTCGTCCGGTCCTGGCGCGCTTCAGAACTGTTTTCCTGCCTGCGCCGGATAAATGCCGGAACCACCGATTGCGTTCCGGCCCGGGCGGCGATTTTTTGCATACCGCCTTGCTATTTCCCCCGCGCGGCTCAGCGGTGGCGCAGAGCGCGCTCGAGGCCCCGCACGATTTCCGCGCCGACCTGGCCGCGCGAACGGCGGAAACCCTCGATATCGGGCGTCGAGACGTTAATCGTCACCGACACCGGCCGGGAGGGAGCAGAGGCTACGGATGCCGCAGCCGCGCCGGCGATGGCGCTGACCGGGGCGGCACTGACCGGGGTTGCTC
>JAEYRQ010000273.1 GCA_023435545.1 Pseudomonadota bacterium
TTTCCGATGTCGGAATTGAGGGGTCGCGAAGTCGGGAACACCCGACTTCGCGGAGGTCGTCCGGGATGACGCGGTCGCGATTAGCTACAACCGCATCAGCAGAAGCCCTGCCAGCACCACCGCGACCGAGACCATGCGGGCCGGGCTGAACCGCTCGCCGAGGAACACGACGCCGATCAGAACCGCAAAGACGACGCTGGTCTCCCTCAGCGCTGCGACGACGGCGATGGGGGCGACCGTCATCGCCCAGATGACGATGCCGTAGGCGGCGAGCGACAGGGCGCCCGCCAGCAGGCCAGGCAGCCAGTTGGTCGCGATCATCTCGCCGAACCGGCGTCCACGGGCGATGACGGCCCAGACGAGCAGCGGCACCCCGTCGAGCACGAACAGCCAGACCGTGTAGGCGATCGGGTCGCCCGAGGCGCGCGCTCCCAGCCCGTCCGCAATGGTGTAGCCGCCGATGAAGGCGCTGGTGCCGAGCGCGTAGAGCACGCCGATGCGCTCGTGCAACAGCACCCGGATGCCGCGGTCGAACGATAGGGCGACGATGCCGGTCGCCAGCACGATCACGCCGACGATCTTCGGCAGGCCGACCGGCTCGCCGATGAAGGTGAGGCTCGCGATCAGCGTCAGGAACGGCGCGGTGCCGCGCGCCAGCGGGTAGACCTTGCCGAGTTCTCCGTGCTGGTAGGCGTTCGCCAGGAAGACGTTGTAGCCGATGTGCAGCAGCATCGAGGCGATTAGCCACGGCCAGGCCTCGGAGCGCGGGATGTCGACGAAGAACAATGCCGGCGCGGCGATCAGCGCGCCGCAGGTGGCGAGCATGGTCACGATCGCCAGCCGGTCCCCTTTGAACCGCACGATGGCGTTCCAGGAGGCGTGCAGGACGGCCGACAGCAGGACGAGGAGAGCGACGGAGAGGGACACTGGGCGAGCCGGGGAGGGCAGGGGGACGCGCCCCCTATACGCCTGCCGGAGCCTGCAAGCCAGCCCGCCTTGTCCGGCGGGTCAGCTCTTCATCTTCACGTATCGGCCCGGCGCGTCCTCGATCGGCTTCAGCTTGCCGTCACCGGGGTGGCGGGCCGGCACCATCGTCTTGTCGTGGCGGCGGATCCAGTCCTGCCAGTCCGGCCACCAGGACCCGGGCCGCTCCTTCGCCTTGGCCATCCACCTGTCGAAATCGCCGGATGGCTTCGGCCCCGTCCAGTGCTGGTACTTCTTCTTGTCAGGCGGATTGACCACGCCGGCGATGTGCCCGGACCCCGCCACGACATAGCGCACGGGGCCGCCGAAATGCTTCGATCCGACGAACACCGATTTCGCCGGCGCGATGTGGTCCTCGCGGGTGGCCAGGTTGTAGACGGGGATCGTCACCTTGCGCAGATCGAGGGTCTCGCCGCCGATCTCCATCTTCCCGCTCGTCAGCCGGTTCTCCAGGTAGCAACAGCGCAGGTAGAAGGAATGGTTTGCGGCAGGCATGTTGGTGGAATCGGAGTTCCAGTAGAGCAGGTCGAAGGGGAAGGGCGCCCGGCCGCGCAGGTAGTTGTTGACCACGTAGGGCCAGATCAGGTCGTTGGAGCGGAGCAGGTTGAAGGCGGTCGCCATGCGGCTGCCCTCGAGATAGCCCTGCCGGGCCATGTCTTCCTCGACCTGACGAATCTGCTCCTCGTCGACGAACACCTTGAGGTCGCCGGCATAGGTGAAATCGACCTGCGTGGTGAGAAAGGTGGCGGTGGCGGCGCGGTCGTCGCCCCTGGCCGCCAGCCAGGCCAGCGTCACGGCGAGCAGCGTTCCGCCGACGCAATAGCCGCCGACATTGAGGACTCGCTCGCCGGTCGCCTGCTCGACGGCATCCATCGCCGCCAGCACGCCTTCGCGCATGTAGTCGTCGAACGACTTCTTTGCGAGGCGCTGGTCGGGATTGACCCAGGAGATGGTGAAGACCGTGTGGCCCTGGTCCACCATCCAGCGGAACAGCGATTTCTCCGGCGTCAGGTCGAGGATGTAGAACTTGTTGATCCAGGGCGGCACCATCAGGAACGGGCGCTTCAGCACCTGTTCCGTCGTCGGCGCATACTGGATGAGCTGCATCAGGTCGTTCTCGAAGACGACCTTTCCAGGCGTCAGACCCAGGTTGCGGCCGACCTCGAATCCGGCTGGGTCGGACTGGCGGATCTTCAGTTCGCCCTTCCCGAGCTTGATGTCCTCGGCCAGCATCTTCATGCCGCGCACGAGGTTCTCACCGTCCGATTCCAGCGTTTCCTTGAGCAGTTCCGGATTGGTCAGCACGAAGTTCGACGGCGACAGCGCGTTGGCGATCTGCTTGACGTAGAACAGCGCCTTGTGCCGCGTATGCTCGTCGATGTCCTCGGTGCGCTCGACGATGTTCTCCGCCCACCGCGTGGTCAGCAGATAGGCCTGCTTCAGGAAGTCGAAGGCCGGATGCTCCTCCCAGGCCGGATCGGAAAACCGCCTGTCGCCCTTGACCGGCGCGGCCGCGGGCTCTCCGGTGTCGCCCCCCATGCGGCGGAGGGTCGAGGTCCACAGTTCCAGATAGCCGCGCCACAGCGCGGTCTGTGCCTCGACCGCCTTCTGCGGATCGGAGACCCATTTCTCGGCCACATGCGACAGGGTCTTCATCGCCTGGGCCATCTCGGCGGCGAAGATGCGCTTGGCTTCGCCCGCCTCGCGCGGGCCGACGATTGCGGCGAGCGCCTTGCCACCCTCCTCGGTGAGGCGGGCCATGTTGCGCGCGAACGCCTCGGGATCGCGGATCGCGAATGCCGGCTGTGGTCCCTCCCGCGTCTCCGTCATTGTCCTCCCCGTACCCGGCCGAACGGCTCCCTGTTGATTTCACTGTATCATGGCGATCCACGGGCCAGTTTAACAGTCCGCTCCGATTCATCCGGGCCGCCGTTTTGACATATTGCCCGCCTACGGCCAAAGCTTCATCCGAACCGGTTCCACATTCATCCAGACCACATGCGCTGCAGACCGGACATCCACTTGCGACGGCTGGCGGCTCTCTCGGTCGCAGGCGGACTCCTGTTGCTCGCCGGATGCGAGACCGCGCCCGACCTCCAACGACTTGCGCCGACAGTCCAGAAGCTGCGGACCGAAACGCCCGAGTCTCGGCATCCCGCGACGGACGAGCAATTCCCCAACATCAACATCGCGCCCGACCGCCCCTCGGTGATGCGCTCTGCCTCCGAAATTGAGAGGATCGAGAAGTATCTTGAGGCGCAGGGCGCCTCCCATGTAGAAGATGCCGATAAGAAGATCACTGCCGAAAAGCCTGCGTCCGTAACGTCTGTTCGCCCTGCCGCTGCGCCCTCCACGGACTCGCGTCCGCCGCCGAGGCCCGCCGAAGAGGGAGAGGCGACAGACGAGCCGGAAACGCCGTCCGCCACCGAAAGCCCGTCATGAGCGAGTTCCACAAGACCAAGCGCCTGCCGACCTACGTCTTCGAGCAGGTCAACCGGCTGAAGGCCGAAGCGCGTTCGGGCGGCGCCGACATCATCGATCTGGGCATGGGCAATCCCGACCTTCCCACCCCGCAGCACATCGTCGACAAGCTGGTCGAGACGGTGGCCCGGCCGCGCACGCACCGCTATTCCACCTCGAAGGGCATACCGGGTCTCAGGCGCGCTCAGTCCGCCTATTACGAGCGGCGTTTCGGCGTAAAGCTCGATCCCGACAGCCAGGTGGTCGCCGCGATCGGCTCGAAGGAAGGTTTCGCCAATTTCGCGCAGGCGATCACGGCTCCGGGCGACGTCGTGCTGGTGCCCAATCCGACCTACCCGATCCACCAGTTCGGCTTCATCATCTCCGGCGGCGTCATCCGCCAGCTTCCCGCCCGTCCCGACGAGGAATTCATCCGCGCGATGGAGCGGGCGATGACCTATTCTGTGCCCAAGCCCATCGCGGTCGTGCTCAACTATCCGGCAAATCCCACCGGCTATTGCGCGAGCCTCGACTTCTACCGCGACGTCGTCGCCTTCGCGCGCAAGCACGAACTCTTCATCCTGTCCGACCTCGCCTATGCCGAGATCTATTTCGGGGACACACCGCCTCCCTCGGTGCTGCAGGTTCCCGGCACCATCGACATGACGGTCGAGTTCACCTCGATGTCGAAGACCTATTCGATGCCCGGCTGGCGCATGGGCTTCGCCGTGGGCAATGCGCGCCTTCTGGCGGCGCTCGCACGGGTGAAGTCCTATCTGGACTATGGCGCCTTCACCCCGATCCAGGTGGCAGCCTCGGCCGCGCTGAACGGACCCGACACCGTCATCGACGAGATCCGCAACGTCTACCGCCAGCGTCGCGACGTCATGGTCGACGCTTTCACGCGGGCCGGGTGGCCGATCCCGGCTCCGGAGGCGACGATGTTCGCCTGGGCACCGATCCCGGAAAAGTTCCGGCACCTCGGTTCGCTCGAGTTCTCCAAGCTGCTGGTCGAGAAGGCGGAGGTCGCGGTCGCGCCAGGCATCGGTTTCGGCGAGGATGGCGAGGGTTACGTTCGCATCGCGCTGGTGGAGAACGAACAGCGTATCCGCCAGGCTGCCCGCAACATCCGCCGCTTCCTTGCCTCTGCGGACGAAACCATGCACAACGTCGTCGCACTTGGTGCGGCTCGCGGCTAGGCATTGCCGCCGCCACACATCTTCCGGTTTGAGGGGCAATGTCGCAGGCGTTTCGAGTGGGGCTCGCCGGCCTTGGTACGGTCGGCGCAGCGGTCTTCAGGCTCTTGTCGCAGAAGTCGGAGCTGCTGGCGGCTCGCACCGGCCGGCCGATCGAGGTCGTCGCCGTCTGTGCCCGCGACCGCGTGCGCGACCGCGGCCTCGACCTGACCGCCGTCGACTGGTACGGCGATCCGGCCGACCTCGCGCGGACGGCCGACATCGATATCTTCGTGGAGCTGATGGGCGGTGAGGACGGCCCGGCCGCAGCGGCCGTGGAGGCGGCACTCACGGCCGGCAGGCCCGTCGTCACCGCCAACAAGGCGCTGCTGGCCGCCCGTGGCGTGGCGCTGGCGAAGCTTGCCGAGGCGAATGGTGCGACGATCGGCTACGAGGCCGCCGTGGCCGGTGGCATTCCGATCATCAAGACCTTGCGCGAAGCCGTTGTGGGAAATAACGTTTCGCGCGTCTACGGTATCCTCAACGGCACCTGCAACTACATCCTGACGCGGATGGAGGAGGAGGGGCTGTCGTTCGAGGAGTGCCTCGCCGACGCCCAGCGCCTCGGCTATGCCGAGGCCGATCCGACCTTCGATATCGAGGGCCACGATTCGGCGCACAAGCTGGCGATCCTGGCCGCGCTCGCATTCGGGACGGAGGTCGACACCGATTCCATCCACCTCGAGGGCATCTCCAGCATCACGCCGGCGGATCTGTCGGCGGCCGAGGAACTGGGCTACCGGATCAAGCTGCTCGGCGTCGCCCGGCGTACCGAGACCGGCATCGAGCAGCGCGTGACGCCGACGATGGTGCCGCGGGTCTCCGCGATGGCCGGCATCCACGGCGTGCTGAATGCCGTCGCCGTCGATGGCGACGAGATCGGCGAGATCATGCTGGTTGGTCCCGGCGCCGGCGGCTCCGCGACGGCCTCGGCGGTGGTCGGCGATATCGTCGACATCGCGCGCGGTGGGGTGCGCCCTCTGACGTTTGGCCAGCCGGCCGCAACGCTTGCGCCCTACCGCGCGGCGCGCATGCGTGCGCACGAGGGCGGCTACTACATCCGGCTCTCGGTCTTCGACCGTCCCGGCGCCTTCGCGGCGATTGCGAGGCGCATGGCCGAGCAGTCTATCTCGCTCGAGAGCATCATGCAGAAGGAAGGCCACGACCGCGAGGGCTCGGATGTCCGGGCGCGGCGGGTCATCCTGATCACCCACGAGACCACCGAAGCCCAGATCCGGCGGGCGCTCGATGCGATCCAGGAGGACGGCCAGATCGAGGGCCGTCCGCAGATGATCCGCATCGAGAAGCCCTAGGATCGCACGAAGCCAGAGGAAGAAGATGGCGCGCAAGGACGAGAAGAAGACCCCAAAGGCGGCCAAGGCCGGGAAGAAGGCATCGTCGGGGATCGGGATGGTCCTCGACCGCGTCCTGACGCTCGAGATCGTGCGCGTCACCGAGCGCGCTGCCGTCAACGCGGCTCGATGGCGGGGCAGGGGCGACGAGAAGTCGGCCGACCAGGCCGCCGTCGACGCCATGCGCCGCGAACTCAACCGCCTCGCCATCCGCGGAACCGTCGTGATCGGAGAGGGCGAGCGCGACGAGGCGCCGATGCTCTACATCGGCGAGGAGGTCGGCACCGGCGAGGGCCCCAGGGTCGACATAGCCCTCGACCCGCTCGAGGGGACCACGATTTGCGCAAAGGACCTGCCGAATTCGCTGGCGGTGATCGCCATCGCGGAAGGCGGCAGCCTGCTCAATGCGCCCGACGTTTACATGGACAAGGTGGCGATCGGTCCCGGCTATCCGGAGGGCGTCGTCAGCCTCGACGCGCTGCCGGCCGAGAACATCAAGGCGCTGGCCAAGGCCAAGGGCGTGCCGGTCGGCGAGATCACCGCCTGCGTGCTGGACAGGCCGCGGCATGCCTCGATCATCGAGGACATCCGCTCGGTGGGGGCGGGCATCCGCCTGATCGGCGACGGCGACATCGCCGGCGTCATCCACACGACGACGCCGGAGGAGACCGGCATCGACATCTATCTGGGCATCGGCGGCGCGCCTGAGGGCGTGCTTGCGGCGGCGGCGCTGCGCTGCATCGGCGGCCAGATGCAGGGCCGGCTGATCCTCGACACCGACGAGAAGCGCAAGCGCGCCCGCAAGATGGGCATCGACGACTTCGACCGCATCTATCAGATGGACGAGATGGCGCGCGGCGATGTCCTGTTCGCGGCGACCGGTGTCACGGACGGCAACCTTCTCTCCGGAGTGCGGTTCGGCAAGAAGACCATCCGCACCGAGACCGTGGTGATGCGCTCCTCCACCCAGACGGTGCGCTGGATAAAGGCCGAGCATCGCTCCTACGACAAGTTCGGCTGAAGCCGTCCGTCTCGCGCCGCTGGACTGAACCGGCCGACTCGGGCTTTGTCCGGGGTGGAATGGGTATGATCTCGAACGCGGCCGACCTTTCGGCGCCGGAAATGCGCAACGCCCGCGCGTTGCTCGGCGTCGAACGCTCCATTTGCGGCCGCCGCTGGGTCGACCGGCTCGACCGCGCCGGCCACCACGCCGCCCTGGCCATGGCGCAGCACCACGACCTGCCGGAACTTCTCGCCCGTGTCGTGGCCGGCAGAGGCATCCTCGCGCCCGACGCGCCCGGCTACCTCGATCCGAGCCTGCGCGACCTGATGCCTAACCCCTCCGGCCTCGCCGGAATGGATGCGGCGGCCGACCGTCTGGCGCGTGCGATCCGGGCCGGAGAGCGGATCGCGATCTTCGGCGACTACGACGTTGACGGCGCCACCTCGGCGGCGCTGCTCGCAAGGTTTCTGCGGTTTCACGGCCTCGACCCCTGGATTCACATCCCAGACAGGATTCTGGAGGGCTACGGACCGAACGACGAGGCGATTTCCGCGTTGGCGCGTGCGGGCGCGAGCCTGTTGGTGACGGTCGACTGTGGCTCGACAAGCCACGAGGCGCTGGAGCATGCCGCCCGGCTCGGCCTCGAGACGCTGGTGGTCGACCACCACCAGTTGGGCATCGACCTGCCGCCGGCAGTGGCCGTCGTCAATCCCAATCGCCAGGATGATCTCAGCGGTCAGGGGCATCTGGCCGCCGTCGGCGTCGTGTTCCTGCTGCTCGTTGCGACCAACCGCCTGCTCAGGGCGACAGGGCACCCGCAACCCGACCTGCTCGGCTGGCTCGACCTCGTCGCGCTCGGAACCGTCGCCGACGTGGTGCCGCTGACAGGGCTCAACCGCGCCTATGTCCGCAAGGGCCTGATCGCGCTGAGGCGCCGCGACTGCATCGGGCTCGCCGCGCTCGCGGATGCCGCCCGGCTGACCGAGCCGCCCGATACCTACCATCTGGGCTTCCTGCTCGGACCGCGCATCAATGCCGGCGGACGCATCGGCGATGCCGGCCTCGGCGTGAAGCTGCTCCTGTGCGGCGACAGCCACGAGGCTGCTGGCCTCGCCGCGACGCTGGACCGGCTGAATGCCGAGCGGCAGGCGATCGAGGCGAGGATCCTCGAGGAAGCGCTGGAGATGGTCGAGGCCGAGGCCGCCGCGCGTCCGCGCTCGGTCGTCATCGCGCATTCCGCCGACGACTGGCATCCCGGCGTCGTCGGCATCGTCGCCGCCAGGCTCAAGGAGAAGTACGCGAGGCCCGCCTTCGCGATTGCCTTCGGCCCGGACGGGCTGGGGACGGGCTCGGGCCGTTCGATCCGCGGCGTCGATCTCGGTGCGGCGGTGAGGGCGGCGGTCGACGAAGGCCTCGCGGTCAAGGGGGGCGGCCATGCGATGGCAGCCGGTCTCACCGTCCCGCGGGACAGGCTTCGCGATCTGTCCGACTTCCTCGACACGCACCTGTCCGCGTCCGTCGCAGCAGCGGCCGAGACCGATCTGAAGATCGACGGGCTGCTTACGGCGGTCGCCGCGCGGCCAGACCTCGTCACGGCACTGGAGGCGGCGGGCCCATTCGGATCCGGCAATCCTCAGCCGGTGGTCGCGCTCGCGGCGCATCGCCTCGCCTTCGTCGAGCCGACGGCGCAGGGCCATGTGCGGCTGAGCCTGGCTGCCGATGGGTCTCGCATCAAGGGTATCGCCTTCCGGGCGGCGGGGACGCCGCTGGGCGACGCCCTCCTGTCGGGCCGCGACAGGATGGTGCATGTCGCCGGCACCCTGCGGATAGACCGGTGGGGCGGCCGCGAGGAGGTGCAGCTTGCCGTGCGGGACATGGCCCTGCACGGCGCGTGACCTGTGCCGGCGCGCGTCGAATGCTCTGGCCACTCCGGCGCAATGCGCTAGTCTCGGCGGCCAGGGAGGGCGAATGACCGAGGAATCCAAGGCTCGCGACAGGCTCGTCGCCACCGGCAAGTCGCTGTTCGACCGCGGCCTGACATTCGGCTCGACCGGCAATCTCAGCGTCCGCCTGGGCGACGGCTCCTGGTTGATGACGCCGACGAATGCCTCGCTCGGCGCGCTCGATCCCGAGCGCCTGTCGAAGCTGGATGCCGACGGCAGGCACGTCGGCGGCGACGCGCCGACCAAAGAGGCATTCCTGCATGTGGAGATGTACCGGCAGCGCCCCGACGCCGGCGCGGTGGTGCATCTGCATTCCACCCATTCGGTCGCCGTCAGCGCGCTCGCCGATGTCGATCCGCAGGATGTCCTGCCGCCGATCACCGCCTACTACGTGATGCGGGTCGGCACGCTGCCGCTGGTCCCCTATTATCCGCCGGGCGACATGGCGCTGGCGGGCGCCGTCTCGGCATTCGCCTCGAAGCACCATGCGATGCTGCTGGCCAACCACGGACCGGTGGTCGCGGGCACCAGCCTGGAGGCGGCGACCTACGCCACGGAGGAACTGGAGGAGACAGCCCGGCTGTTCCTGCTCTTGCGTGGTCAGGCCATCCGCACGCTGACGCCGGAGCAGGTTGCGGACCTGCGCCGGCGTTTCGGGTGAGACGGGGACAGCCGGAGCCGGGCTCTCAGGGCATCGGGGCTCACGGCATGGGAATACTGTTGCCGCGCGCCGGGACGTCATAGCCCTTCTGAACGGCGGGGCGGGCGGCGATACGCTCGTACCAGGCCCGGACGTTCGGGAAGGCAGCCAGATCCACGCCCTGCCACTCGAAGCGCGAGGCCCATGGCCAGGTGGCGATGTCTGCGACGGAGTATTCGCCGGCGATGAAGTCGCGACCATCGAGCTGCCGGTCGAGCACGCCGTAGAGGCGCTGGGCCTCCTTGCCGTAGCGATCCTCGGCGTAGGGGGCCTTGCCCTTGTTGAAGTGCAGGAAATGGTGCGCCTGGCCGAGCATCGGCCCGAAGCCGCCCATCTGCCACATCAGCCACTCGACTGCCTGCCAGTATCCGGCCTCGTCCGCCGGCATCAGCTTGCCGGTCTTCTTGGCCAGATAGAGCAGGATCGCGCCCGACTCCATCAGCGACATGCCGGTGTCGCGGTCGACGATCGCCGGGATCTTGTTGTTGGGGCTGATCTTCAGGAAGTCCGGGGCGAACTGGTCGTCCTTGGTGATGTCGAGCTCGTGGACGGTGTAGGGCAGTCCCAGTTCTTCCAGGGCAATCGAGACCTTGCGGCCGTTCGGCGTGGACCAGGTATAGAGATCGATCACGGGCGGGCGCTCCTCTGATTCCGGCGTCTCTCGTCGGCGGCCAACTTACACGCCGGGCGAGCTATGGGAAGGGGAGCCGGGCCGTTCAGGCATCACCGGCGGTGCTGTCTCGGCCGGTGGTCGCATTTGTCATCCGGGCGCCGCGGTAGTACCGTAACGTAAACGCCGTGCGGTGCCGGCCGGCCAAGGACATCCAGAGGCGGCGGCATCCGGTTTCGCTCGCTGCGCGGGGGAGGGTGATGGGGCGCCTGTTCGCAGCCGCGCTGCTGCTTGTCCTGGGGCTGGGCGCAGGCGCCGAGGCCGCGCCGACCTTCCGGTTCAATCTGGATTCGAACGCCCCCTCCAACTACAGGAACACGTTCAGGAACTGCATCGCACAGTTCAACGCCGCCGGTGGCCTCGCCGCCAGGATCCTCAAGCAGCTCGACGGCGCCAGGATCACGCTCTTCTACCAGAAGGGCGGAGCCGGGACCGGAAATCCCAATGGCGGCGGCAGCTCGGCGGGGCGGCCGATCGATCTGAGCTGGGATCCGCGTATCGGCGGCGTCTACGACGAGGACAGGGCTCCGAAGGTTCCCTGCGCGGTGCTGCTGCATGAACTTCAGCACGCCGCCCGCTACTTCAACGGCACCGAATGCAACGGCATCCTGAACAAGGCCAATTCGGACGCCTACTTCTATGACGAGCAGATGGGCTCGCGCGCCGAAAACTTCTGGCTCCAGCGAATTGGGAAAAAGCAGCGCACAAAGTACGACTTCTATGGTGAGGTCCGGAAGCTGGAACGCTGGACCAGATGGCCGAGTGCGGGCCGGGTTCCGCAGGCGCCGCCGTGTCAACGGTGCGGGTCGAAGGATCCTCTGGGCGCCGTTGCCGCGACGGAGGAAGCGGTCTGCGCCCGCTGCACCCGATTCCAGCAGGAAGGCTGCGTCGACTTCAAGGGCGGCATCTACAGCGGCGGCGATCACCGGCGCGTGGCCAGTGGCAGCCTGAAGATCATCATCGGGCCGTCCGGGTACTGCCAGGGCCGAAAGCCTTGCGAGTTCAAGAGCTGCGTCACCTGCCCGCATCTGGACACCGCGATCCCGAAGGGGCTCGAGGTCACCGCGATAGCCAAGCCCGACAAGGAGTCGCGGTTCGCAAGGTGGGGGCCCGGCGCCTGCCGGGGGCAGGGGCCAGTCTGTACCTTCACGGCGCGCCGCAACTCATGCATCTCGGCGCAGTTCCTGCTGACGGACCCGCCTGCCCCGCCACAGACCCTGCCGAACGTACCGTGCAGGTCAACACGCCGGTGAGCCCGTCAGCCGCGGCGCGGCCGGCGGCTAGCGAATCTCCACCGCATACTCCTCCACAGGCACGACCTCCTCGATCAGTCCCCGCGCCTTCATGAACTCGGCGAAGCGCTCGTAGCGGCGTCGGTCGAGCGCGGCTGGCCGCTTGGCGAAGCGGGGCAGGGTGTCGAACCAGGCGCGATGGTTGAGTTCGTCCTCGAGTTCGGGATGCCTGGCGACGAACAGCTCCCAGCCCTCCTGCGGATGGTTGGTCAGCCAGATCGTTGCCGCCTCCACCGCGTCGAGAAACCGAGCGAGGCGATCATCGCCGATCATGTCGCCATGCGCCTCGAGGATCAGCTCGTCATAGACCGGCACGCCGTGCTCCTCGGGATAGAAGGCGCGGCCGGGCCGTTCCTCGATTTCCATCTGGTTGAGCTCGAAGTTGCGAAAGGCGCCGATCACCGCGTCTACCCGCCCGGCGAACAGGGACGGCGACAGCGAGAAGTTGACGTTGACCAGCGTGACATCCTCGAGGCTCAATCCCGCGCCCTCCAGCATCTGCCCCAGCAGGGCGTCCTCGAAGCCGCCCACTGAGAAGCCGACCGTCTTGCCCTTCAGGTCGGCGAGATTCTCGATCGGTCCGTCCTCGAGCACGACGAGCGTGTTGAGCGG
>JAEYRQ010000295.1 GCA_023435545.1 Pseudomonadota bacterium
CCGGCGGTGCGGCCGCGGGCCTCCAGGTCGACGACCAGCGGCTGTCTCGGCAGCCGCTCCGCCACGGGCGGAAGGCCCGCGGCGTCGTGGGTGCGCGACAGCGTCTCGGTTTCCTGGAACTCCAAAGCCTGGGCGGCGCCTGCCGCCAGACCCATCGCCAGAACGACGGCCAGTGCAGCTGGCCGGCCGATCATCGACATTGGACGCTTCTCCTGTTCATGCGGCCTTGGCACCGGCCAGTCCCGGGGCGAGGACGAAATGGCCGGGTGCGATTTCGGACAGTGCCGGCGCGGGTCCCGGCAGCGGCCTGTATGGCTCCGGCCACGCCATCGGATCGGAAGCGCGGCCGGCCGACAGGGCCTCGAAGTCGAGCAGCGCATCGAGGCTCGGCTCGGGGACGGCCGCCAGCAGCGCCTGCGTGTAGGGATGCCGCGGGTCCCGGATCAGGTCGGACTTGTTGGCCAGTTCCACCACGAGCCCCCGGCACATCACGGCGATGCAGTTGGCGATGTAATCGACAACCGCGAGGTTGTGGCTGACGAAGATATAGGTGAGGCCGAGCTTGTCCTTGAGATCGCGCAACAGGTTGAGGATCTGCGCCTGGACCGACCCGTCCAGCGCCGAGACCGGCTCGTCGCACAGGATGATCTCCGGCCCGAGCGCCAGCGCCCGCGCGATTCCGATGCGCTGGCGCTGCCCGCCGGAGAAGGAATGCGGGTAGCGCCTGAGGTGCCGCTCATCGAGGCCGACCAGGCGCATCAACTCGCCGATCCGTTCGTTGCGCTCGGCCACGTCGCAGGTCTTGTGGACGATGAACGGCTCCGAGAGGATGTCGTAGACCGTCATGCGCGGGTTGAGCGAGGAGAACGGATCCTGGAACACCACCTGGATCTTGCGGCGGAACGCCATCAGGTCAGGACCTTCCAGCGAGGCGATGTCGCGCATCGTTCCGTCGAGCGCGACGCGGATCTGACCTGAGTCCGGCTTGATCGCCCGCAGGATCGCCATCGCGGTGGTGGTCTTGCCGGAGCCTGATTCGCCGACGACCCCCAGACACTCGCCCCGCTTCACCTGGAAGGAGACCGCGTCGAGCGCCGTGACCATGCGCGGGGCGGAGAACATGCCGCCGCCGCGCAGCGCGAAGCTCTTGGAGATGCGGTCGACCTCGAGGATCGGCTGGCCGAGCTCGCCGGCGCTCTCGCGCGGCTTCATCAGGTGTCCGCCGGTCTGCGGCTTGATCTCGCGCAGCGGCACCAGCCGCTCCTCCGGCGCCATGTCGAAGCGCGGCACCGCGTGCAGCAGCGCCTTCAGGTAAGGATGCTGCGGGTTGCCGAAGATGTCGGCGACCGGACCGGATTCCATGATCCGGCCGCGATAGATCACCGCCACGTCGTCGGCCATGTTGGCGACCACGCCGAAATCGTGGGTGATCAGCAGGATCGACATGCCGAGCTCGGCCTGCAGCGAGCGCATCAACTTCAGTATTTCGGCCTGGATGGTGACGTCGAGCGCGGTGGTCGGTTCGTCGGCGATCAAGAGCGCCGGGCGGCAGATCAGCGCCATTGCGATCACCGCGCGCTGCCTCAGGCCACCGGAAAGCTCGAACGTGTAGGTGTCGAGCGCCCGCTCGGGGTCGGGAAACTGCACCAACTTGAGCATGTCCCGCGTCGCCCCCCGCCCCTGCGAGGCCGTGAGGCCGAGGTGCAGTTCGGCCGCCTCGCCGATCTGGTCGCCGATCGTGTGCAGCGGCGACAGCGACGTCATCGGCTCCTGGAAGACGATGCCGATCCGGTTGCCGCGCAGGGCGCGCATCCTGCTTCCCGAGGGGTCGAGGGCGGCGATGTCGGTTTCGGTGCCGTTGGCCGGGTCGTTGAACAGAAGCCGGCCGCCGGTGATCCGCGCCGCAGTCGGCAGGATGCCCATGATCGCCTGGGAGATGACGGTCTTGCCGGAACCGGACTCGCCGACGAGTGCCGTCGTGCGGCCGGCGGCCACGCTGAACGAGGCCCCGTCCACCGCCCGCAGGCTGCCTTCGATCGACCGGAAATCGATCGTCAGATCGTCGACGGTAAGGATGGTCAATGCAACACGGGCCCCGTTCCCCATCAGGCCTCAGTCTTTGGCGCGGATGTTACGGTGGATTGACAGCGAAAGGAAAGCCTCGATCGGCCGCCCCGGACCTGTTCGCGCACCGCGAAAGGCGGTAGTTGATGCGGTCCGACGGGAGGACGGGCCGGTGGGAGCGGAATGACCGGGATGCAGGAACGGATCGCAGTCGTCGGCCTCGGCTATGTCGGCCTGCCGGTGCTGCTCGCCTTTGCCCGAGCGTTCGGCGGGGCAGTCGGCTTCGACCGCGATCCCTCGCGCATCGCCGATCTGGCCGCGGGCCACGACCGCAACGGCGACGTCGAGCCGGCGGAATTGTCCGCGACGTCGGCGCGCTTCAGCGCCGATCCTGCGGCAATCGCCGGAGCGAGCTTCATCGTCGTGGCGGTGCCGACCCCGATCGACGACCACCGTCGGCCGGACTTCGGACCGCTGCGCGAGGCCTGCAC
>JAEYRQ010000303.1 GCA_023435545.1 Pseudomonadota bacterium
GGCGCGGAGGAGACGGCGGCGTTTCTCAACCGCCACTTCGGCATCCTCGCGGACTGCATCGCCCGGGAGGGCGGCACGATCGACAAGTATATCGGCGACGCCGTCATGGCGTTCTGGGGCGCGCCCGACCGGATGGAGGATCACGCCGCGCGTGCCGTCGCCGCCGCCCGCGCGGTCGCGGCGGCCATCACCGCCGACAATGTCCGCCGGGCGCACAAGGGGCTGAAGCCGGTACGCGTGCGGATCGGGCTGCATTCGGGGCCGGCGGTCGTCGGCAATATCGGCGCGCCAGGCCGCGTCAACTACACCATCGTCGGTCCCACGGTGAACGTCGCGCAGCGGCTGGAGTCGCTCGGCCACCAGCTCGCCGCGGGCGAGGACGTCACCATCCTGATGAGTGCGGAGACGGCGCGCCTCGGGGGCGTCGAGGAGGGCGTCGAGCCGATGGGGGCCTTCCATCTCGCCGGCGTGCCGACCGAGGTCGAGGTGATACGGTTGCACTGCGGGCTCAAGGCCACCTCGCCCGGGCCGGTCCTCGTGTCAGCCGTTTCCGCGCGCGCCTGAGCGGTCAGTCGAACAGATCGAGGTCGATGCGGTAGCTGATGCCGGCGCCGACCATGAACTGGTTGCGGCTGCCGCCGACCTCGACGATCGGGGAATCCCCGGCATCGGAGAGGAGGTAGGTGTAGCTCGCCTTGAACTGCAGATCGACCTTGTCGGTGAGCGAGTAGGTCGCCTGGCCGGCCAGGCCGACGCTCTTGAAACCGCTGCCGGCATTGTAGACCGGCAGTCCGGACAGGAAGGACTGCACCGGATTGACGGAGAAGTAGGTGTCGAAATACTCGGAATCCGCGAAGGTGATCTCGGGGCCGCCACGCAGTTCAAGCCGGTCGGTCGGGCGCAGGATGCCGTAGGCCACCGCCTCGCCGACGACGCCCTCGTGGCCGCCGAAGCCCTTGCGAACCGCGAGATAGGCACCCCAGTGCTCGAGCTCGTAGGTTCCCTTCAGGCCGAACTCGAAGGCGGCATCGACATCGCCGAGCCCGATCAGGACCGGGTCGTCGAACTGATCGCGCTTGGAGACGAAGTTGAAGGATGGCCCGATCGAGAATCCGCGCTTCTGGCCGCCGAACTCGCCGATCCCCGGCAGCCGGAGATATTCGAGCGAAATGATCGGCCAGGGAACCACGTTGTAGCTGTCGGACCCTTCCCACTCCGGCTGCACGACGCCGCCGATGCCGAGCCGCAGCGACAGGTCGGTGCCGGGGGCGGGACCGGAAGCGGAAGCGGGGGGAGAGATGTCCTGGGCGAGAGCCGGAGCCATCATCGTGGCACCGGCAACAGCCGCGAACACAGCGATACGCGTGATCATTAAGCCCTAGTGTCCCTGAATTTCCCCGTCCGGCGGAGAATAATCCGCATTCTACGTGTCAGGCATTACGAAATCCGGGCACCGGCGGATTGCCGGCACACTGTGCCCGAACGGCTACACGGCGCCGATCGTCTTCAGTTTCGCGCGCGGATGCACCTCGTTCTGCGACATGACGGTGGTCTGGGCGCGGAAACGCTCGACGATCGAGCGGACATATGGGCGCGAGCCAGGGCTGGTCAGCAGGATCGGGATCTCGCCCTTGCGCGCGGCCTCCTCGAAGCGGTCGCGCACGGCGGCGATGAAGGACTGCAGCCTTGAGGGCGCCATGCCGAGCTGTTTGTCCTCGCCGTCGCCGTGCAGGGATTCCAGGAAGGCCCGCTCCCATTCCGGGGAGAGCGCGATGATCGGCACGTAGCCGCCGGGCGCCTGATGCTGTGCGCAGAGCTGGCGCGCGAGCCGCGAGCGGACATGCTCGGTGATCAGGCGCGTGCTGCGCAGAGTGCCCGCGACCTCGGCGATCCCCTCCAAGATCGTCGGCAGGTCGCGGATCGACACCCGCTCCTCAAGGAGGGTCTGGAGCACGCGCTGGATGCCGGTGACGGTGATCTGCGAGGGAACGATGTCGTCGACAAGCTTCTGCTGCTCCTTCGGCAGGTCCTTCAGGAGCTTGGAGACCTCGGCGTAGGACAGGAGCTCCGACATGTTGCCGCGCACCAGCTCCGTGAGATGCGTGGAGACCACGGTTGCGGGATCGACGACCGTGTAGCCCTTGAGTTCCGCCTCGCCGCGCCGCGCCTGGTCGATCCAGGTCGCCGGCAGGCCGAATGTCGGCTCGGTCGTATGGATCCCGGGGAGCTGAACCTGGCTGCCTTCGGGATCCATCACCATGAACTGCCCCGGATAGACGGTGCCTCTGCCGGCCTCCACTTCCTTGATCTTGACGATGTAGGCGTTCGGCTCGAGATGCATATTGTCGAGCAGGCGCACCGGCGGCATCACGAAGCCCATGTCGGTGGCGAGCTGGCGGCGCAGGGCCTTGATCTGGCCGGTCAGCCGGTCTTCGCCATCGGTGCCGTTGATCAGCGGCAGGAGCGCGTAGCCGATCTCGATCTTGACATCGTCGATGGCGAGTGCGCTGGAAATCGGCTCCTCGGCAGCCGCCGCCTTGCCGCCCTCGGCTGCCGGCCGGGCAGCATCGGCTTCGGCGTCGGCCTCGCGCCGTTTCTTTCGGGTGACATGCCAGGCGAGAAAGCCGGTGCCGCCAGCGAGCGCCAGGAAGGGCAGCATCGGCATACCCGGCAGCAGCGCCATCACCACCATGACGAAGGACGACATGCCGAGCGCCTTGGGGTAGCCGGAGAGCTGCTCCATGAGCGCCTTGTCGGCGGAGCCGGTGACGCCGGCCTTGGACACCAGCAGGCCGGCGGCAGTGGAGACGATCAGCGCCGGAATCTGCGAGACGAGGCCATCGCCCACCGTCAGCAGCGTATAGGTGGTCGCCGCCTCGGCCATGCCGAGCCCGTTTTGGGCGACGCCGACGATCATGCCGGCGATGACGTTGATGAAGGTGATCAGCAGGCCCGCGATCGCATCGCCGCGCACGAACTTCGAGGCGCCGTCCATGGCGCCGAAGAAGGTCGACTCGTCCTCGAGCTTCTTGCGGCGGGTCCTTGCCTCGTTCTCGTCGATGAGCCCGGCCGACAGGTCGGCGTCGATCGCCATCTGCTTGCCCGGCATCGCATCGAGGGTGAAGCGCGCGGCGACCTCGGCGATGCGGCCGGAACCCTTGGTGATCACAACGAAGTTCACGATCACCAGGATGGCGAAGACGATGATGCCGATCACGAAGTTGCCGCGCATCACGAAGTTGCCGAAGGCCTCGATCACGTGGCCAGCGGCATCCGTCCCCTCGTGGCCCCTGGCCAGGATCAGTCGCGTCGAGGCGAGGTTCAGCGCCAGCCGCAGCATCGTGGCGATCAGCAGCACCGTCGGGAACGAGGAGAACTCGAGCGGCACGTGGATGAACAGCGCCGTCATCAGGATCAGGACCGAGAACGTGATCGAGATCGCCAGCGCGACGTCTAGCATCAGCGGCGGCATCGGCAGGATCAGCACGACCAGGATCGCGATGACGCCGAAGGCGAGCGCCAGGTCGCCACGTTTCAGCGCGTCGACCACCGCCGAAATCGACGGAAGGCCTAGCACACGGCGCGGCGTATCCACGCCGGCGGTGGTGTCGGTCATATGCCCCCCTGCGGGCAGTCATTCACCCCGGCAAAATTTGCCGGGCTTATGGTTAGCGAGTGGTTAACGGCGACTGTTGCCGATTATCTCTGTTGCGCCAGCGCAACACACCTTCAGCGCATCGCCAGCCGCGTCTCGCCCGGCGCGGGGATCGGGAAGCCCTCGTCCGAATACAGGTGCAGCTTGTTCCGCAGTGTCCGGATCGAGATGCCGAGGATGTTGGCGGCGTGGGTCCGGTTGCCGAGGCAATGGTCGAGGGTATCGAGGATCAGGTCGCGTTCGACTTCGGCGACGGTGCGGCCGACGAGGTCGCGCGTGACCGCTTCGGCGGCACGTGCCGCGTGCGCGGCCGGACCGTTGTCCGGCAGGCCGATCATCGCGTCGAGCCGCGAACCGTCGGGCAGCCTCAGCGCGTCGACGCCGATGTCCAGGCCCGTGGACAGCAGCACTGCCCGGTGGATGGTATTCTCCAGCTCGCGGACGTTGCCTGGCCAGCGGCCGAGCGCAAGCTGGCGGCGCGCCTCCTCGGCGAGCGGCCTTGGCGGAAGACTGTTGGCTTCAGCGTAGCGGCGGGCGAAATGCTCAGCGAGCGCCAGAATGTCAGCCGGGCGCGCGCGCAACGGCGGGATCTTCAGGTTGACGACGTTGAGCCGGTAGAGCAGGTCCTCGCGGAAGGCTCCCTGGCGGACGGCCTCCGACAGGTCGCGGTTGGACGTGGCGATGATGCGGATGTTGACCGGGACCGGTCGCCCGCCGCCGACCCGGTCGATGATCCGTTCCTGGATGGCGCGCAAGAGTTTCGCCTGCAGGCGAACATCCATCTCGCTGATCTCGTCGAGCAGCAGAGTGCCGCCGTCGGCCTCCTCGAACTTGCCGATGCGGCGCGCAACCGCACCGGTGAAGGCGCCCTTCTCGTGACCGAACAGTTCGGATTCGAGGAGCGACTCGGGGATTGCAGCGCAGTTGATCGAGATGAACGGCTTGTCGGAGCGCTTCGACTTGCGATGGACATGCTGGGCCAGCACCTCCTTGCCGGTGCCGGATTCGACGGTGATCAGCACACTCGCGTCGGAGGGCGCGATCTGTTCGGCGAGCTTGACCACGGCGGCCATCGCATCGTCGCGGTAGACCAAGGCCTTGGAATCGTCGGCGACTGCGGCGAGGACGGCCGCGATCAGCTCCGGGTCGGGGGGCAAGGGAATGTATTCCTTGGCTCCCGCCCGGATGGCAGCCACCGCCGCGCGTGCGTCATTGTCGGTACCGCAGGCGACGATCGGAACGCAGATGCGCTCGTGCTCGAGCTGCTGGACGAGCTGCGCGATGTCGATGGACACCTCGACCATCAACAGGTCCGCGCCGCGCCCGGCGCGCAGCGCCCGCATCGCCTCCTCGATGGTGTTCGCCTGCAGGACCTTGGCGCCGCGATCCATCGCCATGCGGCTGGCCGTCGTGAGCTGGCCCCTGAGCGAGCCGATGATCATCAGCCTCATCGTATCCGTCCTTTCACGCGCCTACGCCCGCCCTCAGCCCCGGTCATGCTTGATAATTTCTGTCATGGTCACGCCGAGCCGCTCGTCGACCAGCACCACCTCGCCGCGGGCGACGAGGCGGTCGTTGACATAGATGTCGATCGCCTCGCCGACCTTCCGGTCGAGCTCGACAACGGCTCCGGACTTGAGCTTGAGCAGCTCAGAGACCTCCAACCGCGATCGACCGAGGACCGCCGACACCTTCACGGGGACGTCGAACACCGCCTCGAGATCGGCCGCCGAATGCTGGGTGGATTCCTCGGCCGGCAGGTCACCGTCCTGCTCAGGCGGGAGATCGCCGGCATCGATGTCGTCGAACGGGCTGTCGGTTTCGTCGCTCATCGGCTTTCATCCTTGTCGCGGGCGGCACTTTGGGCGAGGTAGCTCGCCGCTGCCTCCTCGATGGCTCGTGCGATGGCGACGCTGTCGCGGACGACGCCGCCGTCGGCCCAGTCCATCCGGCCGTCTCCCTCGCCGATCTCCGGGTCGGCGAGCACAACAATCCGGCCTTCGAAGCCGGTCTGGGCGGCGATTGCACCGATCCGCTGCCGCAGCTCGTCGGCGATTGCATCACTGACGCGCACAACGACGTGTGGCACGTCTCGGAGGTCGGTGAGGCTGTCGCGAAGCATCCTTTCCACCTCGGCGTGTGGCATCGCAGCGACGAGTGTGCGGGCGAGGCGCCGGGCGGCGGTGAGCGCCAGCTCGACGGCTGCCGTCTCGATGCGTTCACGCTCGGCGCCAGCAGCGGTCGCCAATTGGCCAATTCCCGTCACGAGCTTTTCCGCAGCCTGCGCGGTGCGGGCGGCAATGGCCTCGCTGGCGGCCCGCCGCCCCTCGGCGAGCCCCGCCGCGTGGCCTTCGGCGCGAGCCCGCTCGACCGCGGCATCGAGCATGGCCTGGTCGATCGCCGGAGCAGCCGGACGCGTCGGCTCGACGTCCAATGCGAAGATCTCGTCGAAGAGGTAGGGGGCGGGCTTGAGGGCCATCTCGCGCTGCATCTTGCCGGTTGCCTCAGTAGATCAGCTCATCTTCGCCGCGGTTCTTGGAGATCATGATCTCTCCCTTGGCGGCCAGGTCCTTGGCGAGGTTGACCATGCGTCCCTGCGCCTCGTCGACGTCGCGCAGGCGCACGGGGCCCATGACTTCCATATCCTCCCTCAGGATGTTGGCGGCCCGCTGCGACATGTTCGACAGGAAGAAGTTGCGGACCGCCTCGTTCGATCCCTTCATCGCGACGGCGAGCTTGTCCTTGTCGACGTGGCGCAGCAGCGTCTGTGCGCTGGCATTGTCCAGCCTCGCAAGGTCCTCGAAGGTGAACATCAGCGTCTTGATGCGTTCGGCGGAGTCGCGGTTCGCTTCCTCCAAGGCGGTCATGAAGCGGGACTCGGTCTGGCGGTCGAAGTTATTGAAGACCTCGGCCATCATCTCGTGGGCGTCTCGGCGCTGGGTCTTGGCGAGATTCGACATGAACTCCATGCGCAGCGTCTGCTCGAGGCGCTCGAGGATCTCCTTCTGGACCGATTCCATCTTGAGCATCCGGCTGACCACCTCGAGGGCGAGGTCCTCGGGGAGGATCGACAGCACGCGCGCGGCGTGCTCCGGGCGGATCTTCGACAGGACGACCGAGATGGTCTGCGGGTACTCGTTCTTCAGGTAGTTGGCCAGGACCGTTTCCTGGACGTTGGAGAGCTTCTCCCACATGTTGCGTCCGGCGGGACCGCGGATCTCCTCCATGATCAGCGACACCCGGTCGCCCGGGAGGAACTGCTGCAGCAGGCGCTCGGTCGAGTCGAAGTTGCCGACGAGCGCCCCGGCATGTCCCATGTCGAGCACGAACTCGACCATCAGTTTCTCGATGATCTCGGTGCTCACCTTGCCGAGCTTCGACATCGCAATGGAGATCAGCCGGATCTCCTCGTCGTCGAGCTGCCGCCAAATCACATCACCATGCTCGCGACCGAGCGCCAGCAGCAGAACGGCGGCGCGCTCGGGGCCGGAAAGGTCCTCGACCGAGCTAGGAATGCGCAGGTCGGGCGCCGGAAGCTTGGCCTTCATGTCGTCGCCGGTGCGTGGATCCAGTTGCGGATGATGTTCAGCGCCTCGCTCGGGTTCTGGTCGATCAGTTCACCGACCTTGCGAAGCGACGATTGCTGCACTTCGCCGACCTGCTGGGCGAAATCGATGGCGTCCTCGGTGGGCGAGGGCGGCAGGGCGAGGCTCGTACCCATCGGCCCCTCGAGTTGCGGGACGAGGCCCGGAGCCTCGTCTCCGTCCCGCTCCGGACCCTCCAGGGAGGCGGTTGCTGTCGCATCAGGCGACAGGATGCGGCGGACCAGCGGGCGGGCGACGAACAGCACGACCAGCAGAGCGACGAGGAACAGGACGCCAAGCTCGACCAGCCGCATCAGCTCGGCGGTGGAGAGCGATGGGATGAGGGAGGCGTCTTCCTCCGTGGGTATGCCTCGCGGGCCCTCGGCGAAGCGCAGATTGGCGATCTCCACGGTGTCGCCGCGCTCCTGGTCGAAACCCACGGTCGAGCGCACCAGCGCTGCCAACCGGTCGAGCTGTTCCTGCGGGCGCGGCTCATAGACCAGTTCGCCATTGGCATTCTGTGTGTAGAGCCCGTCGACCACCACGGCGACCGAGAGGCGCCTGATGCGACCGGGCTCGATCACCTCGGTCTTGGTGGTGCGGGAGATCTCGTAGTTGGTCACCTCCTCGGTGCGACTCGAACTTTCGCTGCTCATGCCGGCTGCCTCGGCATTGGCGCCGGGTAGCTCGTTGCCCACCGTCACGCCGCCGTTGTCGGCGGGCTCGTTCAGGTTGGACGTTTCCTCGCGCACCTGAGAGG
>JAEYRQ010000321.1 GCA_023435545.1 Pseudomonadota bacterium
TGATGGCTTCGAGCAGCTTTTCCTCGCCCGTGCGCCGGGCGATGCGCTTCCATTCGCGCTCCGTGTCGGCCATCGCCTGCTCGGCGGTCTTGGACTTGGTAAGCGCGGCGACGAGGTTCTCGTCGAGCGCGTTGTGGAAGGCGGTGGCGCCGGGATAGTTGATGGTCGGAACGCTGCGCTCCGCCGTCGCCCGGATCGTGTCCACCTGGTACTTGTGATAGGTCTCCTGGACCAGCGGATCGTCGAAGTTGGCAAGCTGGAAGGGATCGAAGTAGCCCGCCGGATTGGCCGTCATCCACGAGTAGATCCGGCTCGAGCCGAGCCACTGCAGCAAGAGGTAGCAGGCCTCGGGGTGCTTCGACTGCGAGGAGACGCTGGCCGACAGGTTCAGCCACAGCACGCTGCGGCGGACCAGATGGCCGTCGAGCTCGCGGCCGGGCGGCAGCATCGAGTCCATCTTGCCCGTGACCTTCGAGCCCGCATTCGCCGGGTTGTCGAGGAACTTCGGCATGTTGGAGAAGGCGCAGGTCATCGCCGCGCCGCCCTCGGCCATGTTGCCGTACTGCTCCGGCCAGCCCCATGAGATGGCGTCGGGCGAGTGGTAGCTCAGGCTCTTGACGTATTCGCTGGCCGCCTGGATGCCCTCCGGCGAGTTGATTAGCGGATTGGCCTCGAGGTCGAACAGCACCTTGTTCGGCGTGCCGAGCGAGACGTAGCGCTGGTACCAGTTGGTGTAGCCCCAGCCCTGGTTCCTGAGATCGGTGCAGCCGAACAGCCCCTTGTCGGGCCGGTTGAAGAAGGTCGCGATCTGGTCGAGTTCGGCGAAGGTGCGCGGATAGCGCAGCGGATAGCCGTACTCGGCCTCGAAGGCCTTCTGCTCGGCCGGGTCCTCGAACAGGTCCTTGCGCACGATCCAGGTCTGGAAGTCGCCGTCGAGCGAGACGCCGTAGATCGAGCCGCGATACTTGTTGAGCAGGTTGACGCCCTTGGCGCCGTTCATGTAGCCGCGCTCGGCGTCATCCCATTCGGGCCGGTACTGCTCGGCAAAATCGTCGAGATTGGCCAGACCGCCGGTCTCGGCGAGATCGCCCAGCCGGTTCCACTCGACGGCGTAGATGTCGAGGCCACCGGCCTTGGTGGCGATGTCCTGCATGGTCTTGGTGAATTCCTGGCCGGACGGCACGCCGACAATCTCGATGGTGATGCCGGTCTCCTTCTCGAAGACGTCCTTCACCGTCGGCCCCTCGGCCGGATAGGCCTTGGTCAGGTGTCCGACCGAGCCTTCCGACAGCATCAGCACGATCTTGTCGGGTGCCTTGCCAGCGCCCTTCAGCGCCTTCAGCCCCTCGATCGCGCGGCCCTCGGGCGTGTCGGGGCCGTACTGGTAGCGCTCGGCGCCGGGAAAGCCCCAGGGACCACCGATCATGCCGGGCGCAAGCGTGCCTTCCGCATAGGCGTGACCGAGACCGAGAAAGCGCGGCGCGATGCCGACCGCCGCAGCGGCGGCAAAGGCCGCTCCGGACTTCAACAGCGTGCGACGCGACGCGTCGACGATACCCCGACCAGACATGGTCAGCCTCCCTAGAACCGTTTCTCCCGAACATCGTTGTGATGTCTTATGATCTTTTATGATGCATAATGATGCCGGCCTGTCAATCGCTCCATCAATCAGGGTGAAGGGCTTCGCCTCACCCACCGACTCGCATCGGCGGCAGGTCGAGCCGATCGCACGACACGCGTTTCCGGAGCGCGGGCCTTCCCGTCAATTCCGCACTGTAGAAACAGCGAATGTATCAGCGGCTAATGGGGACCTGGGTGGGGACGCCACTGGCAGCAATGGATCTGCGCCACCCCGACGACGTTGGAGGCAGCCATCTGGCGGCGATGCGGATGCGCCCACTATCGGCAAGACATCCACGGGGGCCGGGCGGCGTGAGGAGCGGCCGACGCACCACTGGCGACTGAAGGATATGATGGTAATTCCATCATTTCACATCATGATTGTTGACGGCAGCAATCCGTGACAACACAATGACGGCTACGAAACGGCGATTCCCGATGATGCGCGCGACGATCTCCGATATCGCCCGGGAGGCCGGCGTCAGCACAGCCACGGTCGACCGGGTGCTGAACAACCGGTCGGGAGTCCATTCGCGGACCCGCGACCGGGTGCTGACCACGGCCGAACGGCTCGGATACCTGCCCGGCGCGATGGCCGCCGACCCGACCTTCCGCGCGGCCAACGCGACGCGGATCGATTTCCTGCTGCCGGGCGGCACCAACACCTTCATGAACACACTGGCAGCCCAGATCACCGCGATGGCGGAATGGCGGGGGCCGCAGGCGGACATACGGGTCCGGCTGATCGAGGGCTTCAACCCGGATGCGCTGGCGCGGGCGCTGCTCGAGATCCGCGGCTCGACCTCGGGCGTCGGCGTCATCGCGCTCGATCATCCGACGGTGCGCGAGGCGATCCGCGAGGTCGGGGCGTCCGGCATTCCGGTGCTGACGATGGTGTCCGACATCGCGAATGTCCCCCGGATCGGCTATGTCGGCATCGACAACCGCGCAGCAGGACGTCTGGCCGGCCACCTGCTCGGCCGCTTCGTTGGAACCCGCAAGGGCAATGTCGCGCTGTTCGCCGGATCGCTCAGCTATCGCGGCCACGAGGAACGCGAGATGGGCTTCCGGCACATCCTCTCGGAGGAGTTCTCCGGACTCAGGATCGTCGAGCTGCGCGAGGTGAAGGACGACACCGAGCGCAGTTACCGCGAGGCCTGTGCGCTGCTCGACGCCCATGGCGACCTCGCCGGGATCTACAACATCGGCGCGGGAAATCGCGGCATCGCGAAGGCGCTGGAGGAACGGGGACGAGCGCGCGACATCGTCTTCGTCGGCCATGAATTGACCGAGCACACCCGCCGCTACCTGCTGTCCGGCACCATGGACGCGGTCATCGACCAGAACCCGCGTGTCGAGGCGCGGGACGCGATCGACCGAATGCTGGCCGCCGCCCGCGGCGAGCCCGCCCCGAACCTGCCGGCGATCCGCATCCAGGCGATCTTCCGGGAGAACATCCCGGAGGCGTGATAGCGCCGGTTCGGCTATGGTGCCGCGCCCGACACCACGACAAGACAACGAGGAAACGCACATGACTTTCGATACCGCCGCGCGCTTCGCGCTGCCCGAGGATGCCGCAGACGCCGTTCTGGTCGGGCGCGTATGGCGTCCGGATGTCGGCGGGCCATCAGTCGTCGTGGTGCGCGGCGACGACCTCGTCGATATCTCGGAGATCACCCCGACGGTGCGCGACCTGTGCGAGAGCGAGCGGCCGGCGGAGCTTGCGCGCGCCGCCGATGGCAAGCGGATCGGAAAGCTCGCCGATGTGCTCGCCAACACCCCTCGCGCGGGCCGCGATGCGGCGAAGCCCTGGCTGCTGGCTGCCACGGACCTGCAGGCCGTGAAAGCCGCCGGCGTCACCTTCGCCATCTCGATGCTCGAGCGCGTCATCGAGGAGCAGGCGCGCGGCGAGGCGGACCGCGCGGCAGCCGTGCGCGCGGAGATCACCAGCCTGATCGGTGACGACCTGTCGAAGCTGAAGCCCGGCTCCGAGCAGGCGATGGCGCTGAAGGCGATGCTGGTCGAGAAGAAGGCCTGGTCGCAATATCTCGAGGTCGGCATCGGCCCGGACGCGGAGGTGTTCACCAAGGCGCAGCCCATGGCCGCCGTCGGCCACCTCGCCGAGGTCGGCATCCACCCGATGTCGAGCTGGAACAACCCGGAGCCGGAAATCGTGGTGGTGGTCACCAGCGCCGGGAAGATCATCGGGGCGACGCTCGGCAACGACGTCAACCTGCGCGACGTCGAGGGCCGCTCGGCGCTCCTGCTCGGCAAGGCGAAGGACAACAACGCCAGCGCCGCGCTCGGACCGTTCATCCGCCTGTTCGACGGCGGCTTCGGCCTCGATGACATGCGTTCGGCGACCGTCGGGCTCGAGGTCGTGGGCGAGGACGGGTTCCGCCTCGACGGCGTGAGCGACATGAGCCGGATCAGCCGCGATCCCGCCGACATCGTCGCCCAGACGATCGGCAAGCACCACCAATACCCGGACGGTTTCGTGCTCTATCTGGGAACGATGTTCGCCCCGATCGAGGATCGCGACCATCCCGGCGAGGGTTTCACCCACAAGGCCGGCGACATCGTCACCGTCGCCTCGCCGCGCCTCGGCCGGCTGTCGAACCGCGTTCTGCGCTGCCCCGACGTCGAGCCCTGGACCTTCGGGACGGCTGCGCTGATGCGCAACCTGGCGCAGCGGGGGCTGCTGTAGGACCTCCAGTTGCGCGGTCACACCCTTGGGATTTGATCGGCTACTCCGGCCTCTGCGCGCGCAGGGCGGACATGTAGCCGGTCCACCAGGTTTCGGCGCTGTCGCGCTCGATCACCGCATACATCTGCTGCCAGCGGTAGCGGCGCTCCTCCAGTGGCATGTTGACCGCGCGCTGCAGGACCTCGGCGGTGCCGTCGGTGTCATAGGGGTTGATCAGCAGCGCCCCGCTGAGCGCCTCTGCGGCGCCGGCGAAGCGCGAGAGCACGAGCACCCCGGGATCGGCCTCGTCCTGGGCGGCGACGTACTCCTTGGCGACGAGGTTCATGCCGTCGCGCAGCGGCGTCACCAGCCCGACCCGGCTGACACGGAAGATCCCGGCCAGCGAGCGGCGCTGGAAGGCCCGCACGATCAACCGGATCGGCGTCCAGTCGATGTCGGCGTAGAGGCCGTTGAGGTGGCCGACGAACTGCTCCAGCCCCTCGCGGATATCGGCATAGGCCTCGACGTCGGAGCGGGAGGGCGGGGCGACCTGAAGCAGCGTCACCCGGTTGCGGTTTTCCGGGTACTGCTCGAGCAGCCGGCCGAACGCCTCGAACCGCTGGACGATGCCTTTCGAGTAGTCGAGCCGGTCGACGCCGACCAGCTGGATGCGGTCGCCGAGCACGTCGCGCATGCGCCGCGCCTGCCGCTCCGCCTCGGGGGAGGTGGCAAAGCGCCGGAACGCCTGCGGATCGATCCCGACGGGGAACGCTCCCACGCGAACGCTGCGGCCATTCACCACCAGCCGCTCACCGTCGAACGTGCCACCCTCTTCCTCGAGGAAGTAGCGGACGAAGGCCTGTTTATCGCGCTCGGTCTGGAAGCCGACGAGATCGTAGGCGAGCATTGCGCGCATCAGATCGTGCCAGCGCGGCAGGCTCGCCAGAACCTCAGGTACCGGAAACGGGATATGGAGGAAGAAGCCGATCGGATGGTTGGACCCCATTGCCCTCAGCTTCGAGGCGAGCGGCATGAAGTGGTAGTCGTGCACCCACACGACGTCGTCCGGCTTCAGCAGGGGGAAGAGCCTGGCCGCGAACCGCTCGTTCACGCTCCAGTAGCCGCGCAGCAGGTCGCGGTCGAACTGGGCAAGGTCGAGGCGATAGTGGAACACCGGCCAGAGGGTGCGGTTGGCGTAACCGGCGTAGTAGGTGTCATAGTCGGCCCGGTCGAGATCGACGGTGGCGAGGGTGATCCGTCCGGACTGCTCGGTCTTCAGAAGCCCGTGAGTCCCCTCCTCCGACACCTCCCCCGACCAGCCGAACCACAGCCCGCCGCCGCGCTTCAGCGCGTCGACGATCGCAACCGCAAGTCCGCCCGCGCGGGCGCTGTCCCGGATCGGGCCGCCCCGGTTCGGAACGACGACGAGGCGGCTCATACGACGGAA
>JAEYRQ010000322.1 GCA_023435545.1 Pseudomonadota bacterium
CATCGTCTCCGGCACGGGAACGGATGCGCCAGCGCTGACGCTGTTCACCGCCTTTCTGTTCCAGATCGGCTTTGGCGCGGTGTTCGGGATCGCCGGCGGCTGGCTGATCGCGCGGGCAGTCAACCGCCTCAAGCTGGAGCCGGGCCTCTACCCGGTCATCGTGCTGGGTCTGGCGCTGTTCCTCTTCGCCATCGTCAGCCTGCTCAACGGATCCGGCTTCCTTGCCGTCTACCTGGCGGGGATGATGACCGGCAATCTCGGCCGTCAGGGTATGCCGCTACTACGTCGGTTCCAGGACGGACTGACCTGGCTGTTCCAGATCGTGATGTTCTTGCTGCTCGGCCTGCTGGCGACACCATCGGATTTCGGCCGGATCGCGGTTCAGGGGATCATCGTTGCCATGTTCCTGATTTTCGTCGCGCGGCCGGTGGCGGTGTGGCTGTGTCTGCTGCCGTTCCGGTTCTCGCGGGAGGAAACGGCCTTCGTGTCCTGGGTCGGCCTGCGCGGGGCAGTGTCGATCCTGCTGGCGATCCTGCCGATGATCGCGGCGATCCCGGTCGGTCAGGCCTTCTTCAACATCGCCCTCATCGTGGTGCTCACCTCGCTGATCGTGCAGGGCTGGACGATCCGGCCGGTCGCGCGACGGCTGGGGCTGGTGGTGCCGCCCGAGATCGGTCCGGTGGAGAAAGTCGAGCTCGAATTGCCGGGACAGGCATCGCACGAGCTGGTCGTCTACCACATCGTCGAAGACAGCCCGGTGGCAAGCGGCGAGCGCATACCGCGTTGGGCGCGGCCAGCGCTCGTCGTGCGCGACGGACGTTCCATGAGCCAGCACGAAGCCGGGCCTCCCCGCAAGGGGGATTTCGTCTACATCTTCTCCTCCCCCCGTCACATCAAGCTGCTCGACAGGCTGTTCGCGAGCGCCGTGGCTCTCAGTTCCAGCGACAAGGACTACTTCGGCGATTTCTCTCTGGCTGCTAAGTCACGGATGAGCGATGTCGTGCGTCAATACGATATCGAGACCGAGCTACCCGACACGGACCAGACACTCGGGCAATTCATGTCGGATCAGCTGGGCGGAGAAGCCCATCGCGGCGACCGGTTGATGCTCGGGCCGGTGGAACTCATCGTCCGTGATGTCGGCGACGCCGGCGACATCGAGACGGTTGGCATCAGCCTTTCGCAGCTGGAAACGCCGCGGCGGCGGCTGCCGCTGTTCCTGAACCTCGACGATATGCTCGGCCTGTGGCGGGCGCGGCGGGCAGGCCGCATGCCGAACGGCATTGGGGAAACTGGGTCGGACGTGCAGTCCGAGCAGGGTTCGGAACAGCCGAAGCCTCCACCTCCCCCGGGCCCGCCGGCGAGAACAAATTAGCTTGCCCATCGGCCCTGCCAGTCGTTTAAGCTTGCGTGACCTGGGGAGACCGTTCCGCATGCAACAAGCGTTCCGATCGCTGCTAGCTGCCTCCGTGCTTGCCCTGTCCGGGGTATCGATGGCGGAGGCGCAGCCCGCCGACATCGCGAACGGCCGCCTGCTTGCCGAGACATGGTGCGTCACATGCCACGTGATCGCCGACGACCAGACATCGGCGGTCCCCGCCGGGCCGCCCGCATTTCCCGCCCTGGCCGCAGATCCGGCCGTCACCGCCGAGCGCCTGTCCGGCTTCATCCGCGACCCTCATCCGCCGATGCCGGACATATCGCTGACAAGGCGGGAGGTGGCCGATCTCGTCGGCTATATCCAGTCCCTCGCCGATTAGGTCCAATGGGGCAAGAATGCTGAGACGGTTCGCCCTGTTGCTGTTGCTGACACTGGCGGCCGCCCCGGCGGCCGCCGACGACCTCGCGGACTTCAACCGGATGGTGGCAGAGACAAGCGCGCATCAGCGCGATGCGATGCGCCTCCTGGTGGATGGAAACGGCAAGGCGGCGCGGCCGCAGATCGTCGCGCTGATCGACGGGTGGGCGGCAATCGCCGAGCACTACGGCGACAGCCCGCCGGCTCCGTACGCGGCAAACGCAGAATACCCACGGGTTGTCGCGGAGATCAGAGTCCTGGCGGATGAGGCGCTTGCAGCCGGCGATACGGATGAATTGGCGCGTGCGCGCGGCAGCCTGTGGCCGATCCCGAGCATGCTCACCTATCTGCGGCGCGGCAGCGGCGTCAGGGTCTTCGCCGACTGCGTCAACGAGGTGAACGCGCGGATCGAGAGAGTGGCGGAGCTTTCAGGTCCGCCCGACGTCGATTTCGCGGATGCGCGCGATCTGGCGCTGGCGATCAAGGCACTGTCGGTCTACCGCGATGCGCTGGAGCGCTGCGAACAGGAGGCGCGGCACACGCTCGGCGAAGACTCGGCGTTCGGCCAGATGGCGGATCGCGCAACAGCCGCGCTCGATGCGGCCGACGCGGCGATCGCCGCCAGGGACCAGGCGGCGCTGAAGCAGGCGATCGAGGAGATACGCGTGTTCGACCGCGAGCTGTTCTACCGCTACGGCTGAACCTGCTCAGCCGATCTGGCCGAGCGCCGGGAATTTCTCCAGAAGCCAGAACGACATGGTGGCCATCTGGCCGGTCAGGAACATGACGCCGGTCAGCACCATCAATACGCCCATCGCCTTCTCGACCTTGCCCATGTGGGCGCGGAACCGCCGCATCAGTCCGATGAAGGGTCCCGCGAACAGCGAGGC
>JAEYRQ010000324.1 GCA_023435545.1 Pseudomonadota bacterium
ATATGGGGGTCATCAGTTCACCTCTGGCCAGACGCTTCTGGGCCTTATGCCGGCGCGCTCTGCTGTCCGCTCGGCGGAGTGGCGGGCGAGGCGGTAGATCTCGGCCTCGTCCAGCCGCACCAGTCGCCCGTGGCGGACAATGATCTCTCCATTGCAGATAACCGTATCGACGCCCTTGGTACGCGAGACCAGCATCAGCTGGCGGACGGCATCGACATTGGGCTGGGCGTCGGGGAGATCGGTCGAGCGCACCACGAGATCGGCGCGCTTGTCGGCCTCGATGCTGCCGACCTGCATTTCGAAGCCCAGCGCCCGGGCGCCGCCAAGCGTGAACATCTCGAGGATGGACTCCGCGGGGAGGTATTCGCCCCATTCGCGACTGACGAGATAGGCGATGATGCCGAGGTCACCGAAAGCCCACACCTTGGCGATGTCGGTGCCGAGGCCGATTGATGTGCCGCGCCGGTGAAGCTGCGGGAATGCGCTGCGGCCCGTCTGGGAGATTGCGTAGTAGATGAAGTTGCCGGGGTGCCAGACCAGCGCCATTCCGCTTGCGCGGACCGCGTCGATCTCCTCGTCCGACAGGATGTTCATGTGCGTGAAGACGCTGTTCGGACCGATCAGACCCTTCTCGGCGAAATGGACCATTGCCGGCTTGCCGAAGCGCCTGGCGTCATAGCGCGCATCACTGGTCATGAAGCTCTGGTGCTGGTGGCACACAGTCGCCTCGCGGTCGGTGAGCGACTTGGCGGCACCCATCAGCTCCTCGGTGGCGCTGCCGAGCCCGTAGATCGCCACATGGCCGCGCGCCAGGCCATCCTCGTCGCGGTTGCGCCAGAGCTGCCCGCCAAGCTCCGACATCGCGCGATCGCCGCTGCACGGCGCCCGTGGGATATCGGCCGCCATCGGCTCGCCACCGACCAGATCCCACAGCATGCAGTCCGTGACGGAGCAGCGAATTCCAACGGCACCAGCCGCCTCGGCGATCGCATCCGGGGAAAAGCTCGTCGCTGCATCGACGAAGCCGGTGAAACCGTTGCGGGCCATTTCCGCCGCCGCCATCAGCGCGCTGGCGTACTCGTCCTCCTCGGTGACGGCATTGATCCAGCGAGTGAACACGCCTGGACCGGCGCCCCCATCGCTCTTGGGAGGATTCGGGTTGTCGGTGATGGAGCCCCGGCTCAGATGCAGTCCCGCGTGGTAGTGCCCGTCGATGAAGCCGGGGTGGACGGTGCCGCCCTTCGCATCGATCCGCCGAGCCGCCCGCCACGAACCCTCGATCGACTTCGTCGGTCCGACAGCGAGGATCCGCTTGCCGTTGATCGCTATCGCCCCATCCGGATAGACGGTGCGATTTGTGTCCAATGTGAGTACGTGGCCGTTGACGATCAGCAGATCGCAGCTTCGAGGGGCGCCGGCTGTCGCTTCGATCGCGCTCACAGCTACTCTCCGATCGTCCCGGTCTCGCGGTCCCACGCACCGTGCCGCAGATCGCTTTTCTCCTTGAGCAGGCTCTGCTTCTGCACGCGCATCGATGGCGTCCGCTCGAAGTCGGTGTCGCGAAACTCGATGAAGCGCGGGATCTTGAAGGCGGCGAGATTCGCCTGGCAGAAGGCGATCACGTCTTCCGGCGGAAACGACTCCCCCGGCTTGAGCTGGATGTATGCCTTGACCTCCTCGCCGCGCAGATCGTCCGGAACCGGCACCACCGCCGCCTCCACGACCTTCGGGTGCGACCGGAGGACACCTTCGACCTCGGCGGCCGAGATGTTCTCGCCGGACCGGCGGATGATCTCCTTCTTGCGTCCGACGAAATAGAGCAGACCGCGCTCGTCGCGTCGCGCGACGTCGCCGGAATGGTACCAGCCGCCGCGATTGGCTTCGGCGGTGACCTCAGGCCGGTTCAGATAGCCCGCATAGAGGTCGGGTCCTCCGATCAAGCATTCGCCGGCTTCGCCCGGCGGCACGTCGACGTCGTTGTCGTCGACCAGCCTGATGGTGACGCCGGGTGGCTCGACCCCCATCGTGCCGGTGCCGACGAGTTCGTCGGCGAGGTGATGCGGCACGCGGCTCATGACGCCGCCCTCGGTGCTGCCGTACTGGTTGTGCCAAGGGAAGCCGTAGCGCTCGAGCATCTCGCGATGCAGTTCCTTCGGCAGGCCGGCATGAATCGCAAGGCGGATGCGATGATCGCGCTCGGCCGGGCCCGGCTCACCCTTCAGCAGCAGCGCCGGGATCGAGGCGATCGATAGGATCTCGGTCGCATCGTACTTCGTCACCACCTCCCAGAAGCGCGACACCGAGAAACGGCGCATCGCCACCATGGTGCCGCGGGTCGCCAGCGAGGTCAGCAGCTGGATGGCTGGATCGGCGTAGTAGAATGGAAGGCAGCAGAGCTGCCGGTCCTGCCAGCCGCGGCGGAACAGGCGGAGGTCGACGTCGATGACCCTGAGCCACCAGCCGTGATGCAGCATGCAGCCCTTGGGAGCACCCGTCGTACCCGATGTATAGTAGACGGTGACGATATCCTCCCGCTCGCACTGCGCCTTGGTGAAGTCCAGCGGCTCAGTGGCGTTCTCGTAGGCGGCGAGACCGTCGGGCTCGCCATCCTCCACGACGACGATATGTCGAATCCCGGGGGAATTGCCCCGTACCGCTTCCATGATCGGGAGTTGCGCCTTGCCGACGATAGCGACGCTCGGCTGCGCGTCGGTGACGATGTGGCCGGCATCGTACTGCATCGCTGTCGGGGCGATGGACACCATCGTCGCCCGGTTGGCGATGATTGCGAACAGCGCGAACATGAACTCGAGCCGGTTGTCGAGCATCATCACGACCCGATCGCCCGGCCGGATCTTGTCGCTCAGGTAGCCGGCGAAGCGCTGGCAGCGGTCGAGGAATTCGCGCCGCGTCACGACCGGACCGCCGTCGATGATGATGGCGGGTCGCTCCGGATCCTCCTGGCAACCCCTGGCGACGATCTCGATCACCGTCTGCTGGGGCAGGGCGGACCAGTCGGGTGCGACATTCTCGTGCTTCACCCAGTGGCCAGGGCGGGGCGGCACGTTGACGACGCCAAGCTCCATGCGTGCGGTCGAAGGGGTATTCATCGCGACACCTGCGCATAGCCGTTCCGGATGACCGGATTGCCGTCCTTGTCGGTCGCCTCGAAGCCGACGAACCCGTCGCGACCGGACCAGTGCGTGACGGAGATTTCCTGGTCTGCCGTGAGGAGCAGCGGGTGGGCGAAGCGGCAGCCGAGACGCTTCAGTCTGGGGGTCTCTCCGTCGCAATGGCGGTCGACGATCGCTCGCGCCCCGAAGGCGAGCGTGCACATCCCGTGCACCAGTGGCGCGGCAAATCCGAGCTTCGCTGCCGCCGCCGGATCGATGGTGTAGGGGGAGTAGTCGCGGGCGGCGTCGGCATAGCGGCGGGTCTGGTCAGCCGTAAGTGCATAACGGTCTGTCCGGCCAGCAGACCTGTCGATCGCCGGCCGCTCGGGCACCTGCGCCCCCTCCGTCAAGACGGACGCGTCGCCGCGTACGAGGCAGGTGCTGTACTGCGTACACACCGCCTCACCGGCATGGGTGACGGTGTCTGAGCGGATGATGTAGGCGATGCCCGCCCGGTTCCCGCGCACGCCTGCCAGTGCCGACGTCGTGAACAGCCGCTGGCCCGGCACGATCGGACGGTGGAAAAGGAAGTCGTGCTCCCCATGCAGAGCGAACCTGTCGACCGCTCGAGCGAGAACCTCCACCATGCTCTGCATCGCCGGCACATGCGCGAATACCGGGGAGGCGAACTCACCGCTGTGGTGTCGGGGGTTCACGTCGTCGACCGAGGCGGCGAACTGCACCAGACGATGGGTGCTGACACGGAACTCCTCGGAGTCGCGTATGAGGTCCATCCGCAGTGCAGCGGCAGCGCCACCTTCTCCGGCATCGGCTTTCATGTCGGTAACCCCTCGACAAAATCGCCGAGCGTCGGCAGTCGCGGAAGCCGCTCGCTCAGGGCCTCTTCAAGATCCTCGATCGTCCAACGGCCCTCCGTCCGGATGTCGACCTCGATGGCGCTGGGCGCGATCACCTCGACCCGGTTTCCATAGGCCTGGAACACCTGCCCCGTCGCCGGACAGTCCTCCAGTGCAAGCCAGCAGATCAGAGGCGACACGTTGTCGGGCGCGAATACGTCGAAGACTCCATCAGGCGGAGGCTTGAGCGACGTTTCGATGCGCGTGCGCGCCGAAGGGGAGACCGCGTTCGAGCGAACCCCGTATTTCGCTCCTTCCAGCGCCAGCGTCCGCGACAGCCCGACAACGGCGAGCTTTGCGGAGGCATAGTTGGCTTGCCCGAAGTTTCCGATGAGGCCGGCAAGCGACGTGGTGTGTATGACCGATGCCGCGACGGCGCGCCCGGCCTTTGCCTCGTTGCGCCAGTATTCCATTGCGTGCCGTGCGGGCGCGGCGTGTCCCTTCAGATGGACGCGGATCACCGCGTCCCAGTCCTCCTCCGACATGTTCGCGAACAGGCGGTCGCGAAGGATACCGGCATTGTTGACGAGAATGTCGAGGCCGCCGAAGGCTTCGAGCGCCAGTGAGATCATCGCCTGCGCGTCATGCCAGTCGGAGACGTCGTGTCCGCTTGCGACCGCACGGCCGCCACCGGCCTTGATCTCCGAGACCACCGACTGGGCAGGGCTTACATCACGGCCGTTTCCCTGGAAATCGCCGCCGAGGTCGTTGACGACGACGGCCGCGCCCTCGGCGGCAAGGGCCAGCGCATAGGCGCGGCCCAGGCCGCGCCCGGCCCCGGTCACCACCGCAACGCGTCCCTCGAGCCGTCCCGGCATCAGCGTGTCTCTACGAGCAAATGATGCCGGCTTATCCACAGCGCTTCCTACCCCGCAGTGCGGTCGTTTCGTTGTCGGTCTGCTGCGCGGCCTCTTCCGGCAGCGCCACCCACGGCGGACTTGCTCCCGCCGCTGCCGCTCCTTGGCGCCACCCTAGCCATGGACAGGAGAGAATAAAATGAATATGAAGTCAATATCACTTTTGCGATCCGCCCTCCGGTTCCTGGCCTGGCGAGGGGCCGCGGAAGATTCAACAGGACAGTGGCCGATGCCTTCCACAACCGCCGCTTCTCGAGCCCGTCCTGCATTCTCCAGATGGATCTCCGAGAGCAACAACATCACCCAGCAGTTCATGACGCTGGGCATCGATCCCGGCTTCATCAGCCTTGCGGGTGGCCTGCCCGCGTCCGAGTTTTACCCAAGCCAGGCGATAGCCGAAGCGAGCCAGCGGGCATTGGCGCGCTGGGGGGGCTCGGCTATGGAATATGGCCCGATCGAAGGATTTCCAGCTTTGCGCGAGCATATCGCACGCCGCATGAGCAGCCAGGCTGGTCGGCCGTTTGCCGCGGAGAATGTGCTGATCACGGTCGGCGCCATGCAGGGGCTCGACCTGATTGGGAAGGTGCTGATTGACCCCGGCGACCGCATCGTCGCCCAGTTCCCCACCTATGTCGGCGCGCTGGACGCCTGGCGACCGCGCTCGCCAGTCTACGAGCCGCTGGACTGGTCGCATCCCGGTACCGGGCTGGAGTCGCTCCGCGCCGCCAAGTTCGCCTATGCCGTTCCGAACTATTCCAATCCAACGGGCGTTCTGGTGCCGACTGCCGCGCGGCAATCCCTTCTCGACAAGGTCGAACGGACTGGCACGTGGATCGTGGAGGACGATCCCTATCTGCCGCTGCAGTACGACGGACCCGCTGGCCCGAGCATTCTCGCGCTGCATGGCCAAATGGTGCCGGATGGCGAATATGACGGGCCGGTGGTCTATCTCGGCACGCTGTCGAAGAGCATCGTTCCTGGCTTGCGCGTCGGATGGACAGTCGCGTCACGGCCTATGATCCAGGCGATGGCGCTCGCCAAGCAGTCGTCGGACATCGCCAGTTCGATGCTCACCCACGCCATCGCGCTGGAATTGCTGGAATCCGGTTGCGAGGCGGCGCACGTTCCACAGATCGTGCAGCACTACCGCAAGCGGCGCGACGCGCTCTGCGCCGCCGCCGAGGCTCAACTGGCGGACTGGTTCGAGTGGGAGATACCGCCCGGCGGTATGTTTGTGTGGATGCGTGCTCGCGACCCGCGCATTGATACGGACGCTCTCTATGCCATCGCCCTGGAGGAGAAGGTCGCGTTCGTGCCCGGAAGCGTGTTCGACCCCGCCGCCCGGTTGCGCTCGGCGATGCGGATCAATTTCACCAGAAATGCGCCCGAGGTTCTGGAGAAAGGTATCGCGCGCCTGGCGCGGGCGACGAAGCGCCTCCTCGACACCTGTGAAAGGTGCTCCAGCTGCTCCGCCACACCCGAAGTCCTCCGCTGAGGCGACGAGGCGCGCCGCTTCAGATCAGCTTCAGGCCGCGCAGGCTCGCGTGTCCATTGCGGCCGACGATGACGTGGTCGTGGACGGTGACGCCGAGCGGCTGCGCGATGTCGATGATCGTCTTCGTCATCTCGATGTCGGCGCGCGACGGCGTCGGGTCGCCGCTCGGATGGTTGTGCACCAGGATGATGGCTGTCGCGGAAAGTTCGAGCGCGCGCTTGATTACCTCGCGCGGATAGACCGGCGTATGGTCGACGGTGCCGGTCTGCTGCACTTCGTCCGAGATGAGTGCGTTTCGCTTATCGAGGAAGAGGATCCGGAACTGCTCCTTCTCGGCAAAGGCCATCGTCGTGCGGCAGTACTCGATCACCGCGGACCAGGATGCCAGCACCGGCCGCTTCTGCACGGCACCGCGGGCGATCCGCTCGGCGGCCGCCTGCACGAGCTTGAGTTCCGTCACGGCCGCGTCGCCGACGCCCTCGACCTCGCGCAGCC
>JAEYRQ010000337.1 GCA_023435545.1 Pseudomonadota bacterium
TGTATATTCCATATTTCCACCACCTTTATTTATATATTAATTATACCATCGGGAGTTCTGCAAGTATATTCATATGGGAATCTTTTTATTTGTAGATTCTCAGATCTATTCTTTGCCAGAATGGGTGTTGGTTCTTCGAAACTGTAGAGCTCTGGTATTTCTGCACTAAATTAGGGCCCGAGGGCCCATTAGATACTTGCTAGGAATTTTAAGTGATGTATTAGATCTGCCTCATCATTAGGATAGAACCTTTCGAAGTGGCTAATCATATTTTCAATTGCTGTGTCACCATCTAATACTCGTTTAGCATATGAGTAGCGATCCGTTTCTATACCGAACATTTCGCTGTCGATGTCGTAGTGGTACATCCATTTTAATTCACTCTTTATCATTCGTTCTAAGAACAATTTTAGTTCTTCATTCATTTTTTATTTCCTCCTATAATGAAGGGCCCGAAGGCCCTACCAAAGTTTTGTTATTTCCAAGGGATTGAGAATGATGGTAGCCCTTGAGCGCGAATTACTTCCATTGATCGAATATCATTTTCTTTAAGAAGTTTGCGGTTGCCGTAGTTATCCTCTACACCTACATTAATGATTTTGTCATTACCATGTGTAAGTATGCTTGTTACTCGTAGTTCCTTTCCTTCTTTATTTTTGAATACCTGCCCTACTTTAATTTCCTTAAGTTCCATTGGTATTACCTCCTTTGATTTATATATTAATTATACCATTATGACTTCTACAAGTATATTCATTTGCACATCTTTTTATTTATAGATTCGCAGAGAAGATACTACTCTTTTTCAGATCTATTCTTTGCCAGAGTGGGTGTCCATTCTTTAATTCGCCAGAGCTCTAACTTTTGCCAGAATGGGTGTTTCGTTTAGAGGGTGTAGAGCTCTATATTTTTATAATCAGGTAGAGCTCTAATTTTTTAGAGCCCGTAGGGCTCATAATTAAAAGGGTCTTCTAGACCCTCAGAGGTCTACGCTTGCGTAGAGCTCTATTCTTATTTTTCCATGCCGCGGTAAAAGCGCGCAGAGTGGTACTCAAAAATTGCGCAGAGCTCTGGCGCTTCTATTCTTTTTTCCCAATGAGCCCATAAAAGCAGAGTTCATCCCCCTCTCAGAGCTCCTTTCTATTTTTTCCAAGGGCCCATAAAAGCAGAGCTCCTCCCCCTCTCAGAGCTCCATTCTTATTTTTCCAAGGGCCCATAAAAGCAGAGCTCCTCGCTCTTGAAATGAGCCGAGTCTACTCATAAAATGTGCAGAATCTACTCGGAAAATTTAGGTTAAAATTCTACGAATTAAAACGTGTTTAGATGTTTTAATGCAGAGGGCTATGGGGTATATTATATATATAAGGAAATACCACCTACCATGGTGGTACCACTTATAAAATATAATCTCAGGGAGGTCATTTCAAATGACAAATGAACAAAATGTAGTTGCTTTCTCAGAAGCAGCAGTAAAAGTGGTAAGAGACTTAGTATCGGCAGCACCAGAGCTTAAAATCACTGAAAGTGAGTCTAAAACAGGTTACTCATTCTTCTCTGGTAAATCTCGTCTGTGCAAGGTACTCAAAACAAAACGCGGCGTAACGGTTGAACTAAACGTAGAATTACCGAAAAAATTCGCTGAAATGGACGGCATGGAAACGATCTCGGCCGCAAAAGCTAAAGCAAAACATCTTGGCACAATGAAACATTACTACCGCGCAGCCGATGACAAACAAATCAAAGTTATTATCACAGAGGCAATGAAGGTAATGAAAGTTAACTTAGGGATAGTAACGGAAGAAAAACCGAAACGCACTACAGCAAGTACTAAGAAGGTTGACTTGGAAAAAGCCGAGGCACCGAAAGTAGAACAAGCTCAATAATCTAACTTTGGTAGAGGGGCCCTCATCGGGGGCCTCTCTTTTATTTGCGTTTCTGGTAGAACACTATTGCCAGAGTGGGTGTACGTTCTTCGATTTTGTAGAGGGCCAGAGCTCTAATTGCCAGAGTGGGTGTTGCTCAGTAGAGTGCGTAGAGCTCTATATTCTTATAATCCCGTAGAGCTCTGGTGTTTCTTAAAAGCATGAGCTCTGGCTCTCTTGAATATAAAAAGAAGCCCTCGCCAAGTGCAAGGGCCCCTACCAAAGATCTATTGTTCTAATAATTTCTTGATTGATTCTTCTACTTCTATGCTACTTGGATCTTCAATTAAAAGATCTAATACTTCTTTATATTCAGCCTCTGTAATTTCTTTATAATGATGATAGCCTTCCATATCATATACTTCATTAGTTGTTTCATCGATCATTTCCCATTTACCTTCTATATTCTTTTCAGCTAAGAATATCCAGCCTCTATTTGGCTGACCTATTTTGATAACATATTTCTTTTCCATTAGTATAGAGTCACCTCATTACTGAATCCACATTTCTTACATTCATATCCTAATGTTCCTGATTCTGGCCCTGCAATGGAAGTATCAACAAATTCATGATCGCAATTCTCTTGCTTTTCAATATACTCCTTGCATTCCTTAATTGCCGTTTCAATCATTTCATGAGTTGCACCTTCAACATGAATCATATCTGGAGTTACTTCTTTTCCTTGAAACAGTAGATGGAAGATCTGATTTTCTACATCTACCATAATGAGCATTTCTAACATTTCCATTCTTATTCCTCCTCTTATTCTAAATCCATACTTCCATCAAGAGCTACTTCAAGAATTAATTCTTCGCAGAAGTCGCATGTTGGATATTCTTCTTCTGTATATGGCTCAAAGTTTCCGCCGCAAATGTAACATTCAGTTGCCTTCATTTATATCACCCCTACCTTTATTATATATATAATTATACCACCTAGAGATCTATAAGTATATTCTTTATGGGTTTCTTTTTTGCCAGAGGTGATGTTCGTTCTACGTTTCTGAAGAGGGGCCAGAGCTCTACTCTATTGCCAGAGCGGGTGTACACACTGCGAAACTGTAGAGCTCTACTCTATACAAAATGTTTAGAGCTCTGGCTCTAGGGTTTCTTTAAAAGCACAGAGCCCTACCCTCTTGTGTCTAAATAAAAGCCCTTGCTCATTTGCAAGGGCCCCTATATTAAAAGAAGAAATCCTCTACACAGATGGCGCAGACGTGAATGTCTTCCTTTTCTTCATTTTCAGGATTTGCCGCGAACATGTCGCCACAGTAATGACATTCATATTCTAGAAGATGATCGATTGTTTCTGCTTCTACTACAGAGCCAAGGTAACTCTTCATCTGAGGGCTAAGAGGTTTGCCGATCATGCTCTACACCTCCCCTCTAATTTGTTTTACTAGATCTGCTAACTTATTCATTTCTCTTCTTGCTTGTGCGATAAGATCTGA